>JAZQYC010000241.1:0-1154 GCA_045633285.1 Clostridia bacterium
TATGTATGCAACGGTGTATCTATTGATCATACTTCCCTCTTTTGGTATTTGCTTAGTTACGATTCCTGAGGTATTCTCGCACTCAAACGGTATCCCTAGCTCTTTGAGGATCACCGACGCCTCGGCTAAGCTCCGTCCAACGAGATCGGGCATCTCGAAATACTGATCGAAATCCTCGTCCAAAAGATTTTCGTCTGGTTTTATTCCATAATGAGCGAAAATATTACCAAAAACCTTGCCCACGTACGGCGCAGCAACCAAGCTACCGTAATATACGCCCGTCGACGGCTCGTTGACTGACATCAAAACCACGTATTCTGGATCGTCTACTGGCGCAAAGCCCAAAAATGAGGATACGTATGCTCCCTGAGCTATCTTGCCGTCCTTGTACTTTTGAGCAGTACCCGTTTTGCCTCCTATTCTATAACCGTTCACGTAGGCGTGCTTTCCACTACCCTCGCTGACGACCTTTTCAAGAAGAGAAGCAAGAAGATTGCTCGTTTGCTCGCTTATTACCTGCCTTTTTGTGTCTGTTTTTGCCTGATATACGACGCTTCCGTTCTTATCCGTCACGCTCTCGCAAATATAGGGTGTAACGAGCCTTCCTCCATTAACGGCGCAGGACGCCGCGCTAACGAGCTGAATAGGAGTCACGGCTATAGCGTGACCAAAGCCCATTCTCGCAAGATCAACGTTTTTTACGCTTGACTGACTTATCAAGAGGCTATTTGATTCGCCTCTCATATCAACGCCCGTCTTTTCAGTCAAGCCAAACGCCTTGTAATACTCGTAGGTCTTATCTACTCCAACGGATAAGGCTATATCCATAAAAACGGAGTTACAGCTGTTTTGTACACCTTCTGCAAAGGTCTGACTTCCGTGTCCCGTGGTCTTCCAGCACTTGATCCTTTGTCCGTCCACTATCCTGTATCCCGGATCAAAAAATCTCGATTCTGCGCCAACCTTTCCCTCATTCAGGGCTATCGCAGCGGTGATTATCTTAAACGTAGAACCGGGCTCGTAAACGTCTGTTATCAACCTGTTTTTCATATTTGAAAATAATGTCGTAACGTCGTTTCTCGGCGGTTCGTTCAGATCAAACCCTGGAGCGTTCGCCATAGCAAGTATAGCCCCCGTTTTTGCATTCATCACAA
>JAZQYC010000242.1:0-1608 GCA_045633285.1 Clostridia bacterium
GTATCGACCTGACTGTCACAGTTGCCCTTGACTACGATTATCTCGTCCTTGATTCCGTTGAGAATATCGGCTACCTCCATAGGAGCGTATTTCTCGGGAAAAGGATTTCTCGGTCCGTGATTAAAGATATCTCCGAGAAGAATGAGCTTTTGAGCGTTCTCTTTTTCCTTGATCTCAACGAGCTTTCTTGCAAAATAGCTTGATCCGTGAAGATCAGACGCGATCATTATCTTCATATATATCTCCTTATACTCTTACCTTGACCACGATCTTGCGAACGGGAGCACTTTCACCTATCTTAAGCCCGGGAGTGTGAACGTCGTTTGGGAAAAATATTGCAAAATCTCCTGCCTTACACTCCATTTTTACACGGCTACTCGCATCAAAAAACTCCACGTCCTTGTCGGGATTGTATTCAACCATGCTTTTGCATTCCGAGATATCTGCGCACTCCATATACTCTCTACCGCTTACGATATATTGAATGTCGATATAATTTCTATGAGCCTCAGCTTTTGCAACGTCCTTAGACGGATATTCCTGCACGCTTGCCCAAACCTTTTTTCCGTCGATCTCGTATTTGCCTACGGGAAGATTCTCACGCTCTGCCTTTTTTATAAAATCAAAGCCTTTCTTGAAGCCTTCGTTCACTGCGTAATAAAGCTCTTTATTCTTTGTATTATCGAATATCATAACGAACTCCTTTTTTTATAAGTTTAGCACACTCTTATCGTTTTTGCACTGATTTTTATCCAAATCTTAAATAAAACTAGTAATAAAAATTTCCAAGCCTATCAGAATGAGTATAATACCGCCAAAAATCGATGCCTTACCTGCAAGCTTAGTGCCGAATTTTCGTCCTACCAGAACTCCCACGAGGCAAAGTCCAAAGGTCACCACACCGATAATTAGCACGCTGACGAGAGCGTGAACGAAATCGTGCTCGGCGATCGTGAATCCTACCGAAAGAGCGTCTATCGAGGTAGCAACGCCCTGCACGACGAGCATCACAAAGGTCGTTTTTTCACAGCAAACGCCCTCTTCACATTGAGCTTCTCTGCTCTCGTATATCATCTTGCCACCAATAAAGCCCAAAAGCGCGAGAGCTATCCAAGGAATAAATGGCTCGAACGCCTTAAACTGCTCAACCAAGGTATGCACGAGCGCCCAGCCAATAAGGGGCATGATGGTCTGGAAAAAGCCGAACACTCCTGCAACGGCGCAGATCTTGCCCTTTTTCATGCAAGGCTCTTTAAGCCCGTTTGCAAGTGACACGGAAAAGGCGTCCATAGCAAGCCCCAGCCCGAGCAAAACGCTATTCAGAAAAAAAACGAAATCCCACATAATATCTCCTATAAAAAAAGTATGGCGCTTGCCATACAAATAAAAAAACTCACGTATAGCAAAGCATACGTAAGTCTCGTAAATTAAAGCAAGCCAGGCGCTAGCCAGTATGTTGACTTGCTCCGAATGATCGGTTACTACTCCCTCACGGAATATAATTAGTATACACCTATCGTAGGGGCTTTGTCAAGCAAAAGGGTATCGTAGCCCCTATTTATTCCAAAACGCTCGCAAATAGCCTCGCAAAATTGTAATAGGATATCT
>JAZQYC010000243.1:0-2458 GCA_045633285.1 Clostridia bacterium
TCAAAGCCTTCCTCGTCCTTGCTGAACATCCATCCACAGTTCGGACATTCTCCGTTTCCGTATTGATCCATATATGCAAGCCTTCCGCATATTGAGCAAGTGGTCTTCTGATCCTTTACGTACGGGTCGTCGTATTCAATAAACTTAAAATCCTTGGGATTCAAGCCAGATACGTTTCTATTCTTTTTCTCCCACTTAAACTGAATCTGATCCTTCCAGCTTAGACTCTTAGTCCATTCATACGTCGTAGGCAAAAAAGAGATAACGTTTCCTTGCATTGACGGAAACGGGTCATCGTAGCAAATAACCGCGCTTGGCTTGATTCTCTTCATCATTTCGTTGTATCCCAGCATGAAGTCAAGCTCGCAGTTTTCCCTGTAATAAGTACTTACCGCTACAATACTTCCCTCTTCTATACCGTCAAAGCAAAAATGAAAGCTTCTTTCGTCTCCCCAGCTGACCGTGGGAATAACCGTCAACCCCAGTTCTTGCCAATATGCTCCACACCAACGATTTTTGAATATACTTTCTATTTGCAGAGCAAGTGGCATATTCGTAAATATACTAAAATCCGGACTTAGCACGTATTTGTACTGCTTTAATTTCTCTGCTTCTTCCTCGGGATTCTGATAGACCTTCTCAAATTTCCAGTCGTAGGTAAAAAAATGAATGGTTTTGTCCTTGTTTGACTGATCGTCCTTTTTTGCCTTATCGTAGCTTAAAAATTTGATATCGGCTACGTTTATATTCTGTTTTTTTATAATTGGAAATTCATACTTGCCACAAGATTTACCGTGATACAAATAATCGTTACGAACAAGTAGCTGTTTCTTTTTTTGCTTTTCTATTTCATATTCAGTTAATTGCTTAGTCATTCTCTACTCCTTAATAATAGTTTTCATAATCAGGCTCAACAAAATTCTTATCTCTTACTGGTTTGTCTTTTATCCATGTCCATATATGGTCATGAGGAAAATAATGAGTTTTTTTCGCATCTTGATGCTGATAATCTCGATTTCTTTCTACCTTTCCTTCTTTATCATACCATCTACTTTGTATTCGTACCCCGTTATGTATCAAATCATATCTGTGATTAGGCTTTGCTCCGCTTGTAATTAAGCTTCCGCTTCTACCATATACCGTTTCAATTCCTCTGTTTGGAACTCCTCCTGCTCCCATTATATCATCCCCGAATATTTTTGTCGTGCTTTTTCTTTAAAAAACACCTTACTATAATTTAACACGGGTTTTTCGCCTTTTCAAGTTTCAATGACATAAGTTATATATTTAAGAAAGGAATAATATCTTAAAATATGACCAAAAGATCTGTATTTAATTTTAAAAATATTATCTTCGTATCAGTCGCGACAATAATATGCGTGGTGCTTTGCTTGTCATCTTGGAATAATCGGAACGAGCCTGTGTCTCCCCCTCTTTCTTATTCCGTGGTGATAGATCCCGGGCACGGTGGCATTGACTCGGGCGCAATAGGCGTTAAAACGGGCAATAAGGAAAGCGAGCTAAACCTCGATCTTTCGTTTGAGCTTGAAAAATATCTTTCTACAGGCGGACTTGATACGCTTTTGACAAGAACTACTCACGACGGTCTATACGGAGATAGCTCTAACGGCTTCAAGCGCCGTGATATGCAGGAGCGAAAGAGGATCATCGAAGAGGCAGATCCCGATATCGTTTTAAGTATTCATATGAATAAATTCCCCTCCGCCTCGCGCCGTGGAGCGCAGGTGTATTATCAAAAGGGCGACGAGCAGTCTAAGGCTCTTGCTCTCGTGGTGCAAGAGGTGCTCAACACCCGTATCAATATTCCCGAGCTTGGACGAGGCTTTGAGCCGGGAGAGGGAGATTTTTATATATGCAAAATAAAAAAACCCGCAATCATAGTAGAATGCGGATTTTTATCTAATCCAAGCGACGACAGTCTTCTCTCTAAGAAAAGCTATCGAAAAAGGCTTGCCTATACTCTATATAGCGGTATCGTTCAGTATCTGGTGAGAGAAACGGCTTTTACTCCAAAGTCTGACTCTCCTCTTCCTTGACGGTATTCTTTGAGTAGCGATAGAGCGCAACCAAGAGCGAAACGAAGGTAATGCAATCGCAAATAAGCGCAACCCAATATCCGCACGTTATGCCGTTGAGTATCCAAGCGACGTATCCTGCGAGATTTATAAGTCTTATCGTCCTTTCCTTGATAGCAAAGAACGCAACGGTCTGAAGCGCAGTTGCAAGGAGAGGGAATATATCTCTCCAATCACGGAACGAAAGCGCAGTCAAGCCGAGCGAGATAACGAGAAAGGCAACGAGCGTCCAATAGCTATCCACCCATTCCTTTTTGCCACGGAGTCTGAACACAAATGTTCGACCAAGCCCCACTATATTCATCAAAGCGCTTGCTATATTGCCCTGCAATGCAAAATAAAACGTCCAGGCTATTGCCGTA
>JAZQYC010000244.1:0-1717 GCA_045633285.1 Clostridia bacterium
CTCAAAAGCCTCGGGAAAGCTCGCTCTCAAAAGGTCAAGGTATTCCTTGCTTTCAAGTAGATTGCGGTTGATCTCGTCACAAGACAAAGCAAAAGCTCCGAGCCTTCTCAGCTCGGCAAGAACTTCGCTTTTTCCGCTACCTATTCTACCCGTGATCGCTATTTTCATTATTTTGCCGTGAACCAATCCTTGCCCTCGCCTACGTCTGCAACGAGAGGTACTTTAAGATCGGCTACTCCTTCCATTTCTTCTTTTAGTATTGCTTTGACTCTTTCAACCTCGCCGAGAGGGGTATCAACTATAAGCTCGTCGTGCACCTGCAAAATAAGTTTAGCGCTTAACTTTTCCTCGTTAAGTCTCTCGTGCACCCTGATCATAGCCATTTTTATAAGGTCAGCCGCAGTTCCCTGCAATGGCATATTCATTGCGGCGCGCTCGCCAAAGCTTCTGATATTGAAATTAGACGAGGTAAGCTCGGGGATAGCTCTTATTCTACCAAAATAGGTGATAGAATATCCTTTTTCCTTTGCCTTTTCTACGTTGCCGTCCATATATTCCTTGACCCTTGGATAGGTATCGAAATATCTCTGAATAAACGCCTTTGCGTGTCTTGGAGCGATCTTGAGCTCGGTCGATAGGCCGTAATCGCTTATACCGTATATGATACCGAAATTGACCGCCTTTGCTCCGCTACGCATCTCTCTCGTGACGTCCTTGATATCCACGCCGTATACAGCCGCAGCCGTTGCGCTGTGAATATCCTCACCCGAGTTATACGCAGATACGAGCTTTTCATCTTCCGAAAAAGCAGCAAGAAGCCTGAGCTCTATCTGAGAATAGTCTGCACAAACTAAGGTGTTGCCCTCGCTTGCTACGAACATTCTTCTCATTTCCCTTCCCTCTTCGGTGCGGACGGGGATATTCTGAAGATTAGGCTCAGTGGACGAAAGTCTACCCGTCACCGTTGCTCTCTGACGGAAAACGGTATGAAGCCTATTGCTCTTTTTGTCTATAAGAGGCTCAATACCGTCAATATAGGTGCTCTTGAGCTTGGAAAGCGTGCGGTAACGCAGTATGAAATCTATGATCTCGTGCTTACCAACGAGCTTTTCGAGAGTCTCGGCGTTCGTGCTTGCTCCGGACTTAGTCTTTTTGGATATGGGCAAGCCAAGCTTGCCGTAGAGAATATTTCCGAGCTGACGCGAAGAGTTTACGTTGAACTCCTCGCCTGCCAAGGTATATATGCTCTCAACCAATCCGCCAAGCTCCTTGGTGTATTTGTCGTTAAGGGAGTTAAGCACGTCAAGATCAACGCAAAAACCCCTCTCTTCCATATCGTACAAGACCTTAACGAGAGGTAGCTCCACCTCGAAATATAGCTTTTCAAGTCCCTTAGCATTAAGCTCTGAGCTTAATATATTCTTGAGCGAATACAAAGCGCACGCCTTGCATTCACCGAAATCCTTTTCACAAAAGTCGTCAATCAGCTCGTCTATATCGTCGTAGCTCTTTTTTGCGTTCAAAAGATATCCTGCAAGGCTCAGATCGAAATATTTGCCAAGCTCGCTCCGTCCGACCAAATGCATTACCTTTTTGGAGTCCGGGAGTATAAGATCCCTTTTACCGATTATCTCGCAGATACCCTCGTTGAGATAAACGCCCTCGTCAAGTAAGGTCTGACGAACGGGAATGCGGTATTCTATCTCCTCGCTCGAGG
>JAZQYC010000245.1:0-2824 GCA_045633285.1 Clostridia bacterium
AGGGGGGTGGAAGCTCTCAAGAGAGTGGAGATCTTCAGGTAAGCGGATCTGTTAAGATGTAGGCAGATTAAGCCAAATAGCTGAAAAACGCTGAATACGAGGCGTAGTGGTATGAATTTATCACTACGCCTTTTTTATAGGTATTGAGATACTTAAAGGATAAAATTGCAGCAGATTACAATTTGTAATTAACTGAAATTGTCGAAAAATGAGGAAAACGGCTCAAAAAGTTGCTTGAACGGTATTTGTATGATATAATTACCGCGTTGAGGTGAGAATGAACACTTTTGAACTCGTTTATAGAGCAGTCAAGCTTATTCCTCGGGGAAGGGTATCGACTTACGGAGCTATCGCATCTTACGTAGGTATACGAAATCCCAGAGTTGTAGGCTATGCTCTTCACTCAAACCCAGAGCCTTACGTCATTCCCTGTCACAGGGTGGTCAACCGTTTTGGTGAGCTGACCAAAGCTTTTGCATTCGGCGGAATGGACGTGCAGGTGGAGCTATTGAGGGCTGAGGGCGTAGAGGTCGTAGGCGGACGGGTTGAGCTTGAGAAATATTTTTCACCAATCGAGGAGATCTCAATGAAATACAAGGCTGTTATTTTTGATCTAGACGGAACTCTTCTTGATACATTAGAGGACTTAGCAGGCGGTGTAAATTACGCTATGCGCTGTTTTAATTTTCCCGAATATTCGGTGGAAGAGGTCAGGAGCTTCGTTGGAAACGGCGTAAAAAACCTAATACTAAGAGCGCTTCCTGAAAGCAAAAAGGATATGATAGATACCGTGCTTCCTGTATTCAAGGAGTATTACGGGGCGCACAGTAAGGACAAGACTGCGCCTTACGAGGGAATTATTGAGCTACTCGTAGCGCTCAAGCAAAAAGGCGTAAAGACAGCTATTTTGTCAAACAAATTTGACGGAGCAGTCAAGGCGCTTGCAGAGGAATATTTCCCGGGGCTTATAGATTACGCGCTTGGAGAGGGCAACGGAGTCAAGGTCAAGCCCGATCCCGAGGGTATGAATCACGTATTTGAGGTCTTGGGCGTCAAAAAAGAGGAGAGCCTGTATATAGGAGACTCCGAGGTAGACGTGGTGACGGCTATAGGCGTTGGAGTTGATCTCGTTGCGGTCAGCTGGGGATTTCGTGACAAAGAGGTGTTATTGGAGCACGGCGCAACAGTCGTTGCAGACAGCGTACGAGAGCTTCACGATATGCTCGTTTAATTATGATAAACACGAATGATAAAATGAAAAAGAGAATATTTGCTTGCCTCGCTTGCATTTTGCTTTTGACGGCAAGCATTTTTGTTTCAATAGCCTCGGCAGAGGAAGGCTCTGGGCTTGGTCTTATCGCTGAGGAGTCAAGCTTTGATCAACTTGGCAGAGCGTATCTCATAGATAGCGAGATAGACTCAGGTAAGGTGCTTTTTGATAGATCTGTGGAAGGTAGCGGATATCTGAGCTTTTATGCGTATTCACCCGTCTCAGGCGAGGTCAGGCTTTGGCTTTGCTCAGGCGAGGAGGAGGGAAGAGAGATAAACGTGAGGCTGGTTAAAGAGCGCGCAGTCAGAGTAAATCTGCCTATTTTTCATCTCAGCTCCTTCGATTCGATGAAAATAGATGGTGAGGTAGAGTCCTTTCTTATTACCTGTCTGACGGTATCAGACAAAATGCTACCGTACGACGACTACGACCTCAAGCCTCTTGATATGACCCTTGATAAAGTGGTCAACGACGAGGAATACGAGATAACGGTCAAGGTAAGAAGCTACTACGGTGTAAAGACTATCGAAGCGCAAGGCGCAGAGCTTACGGGTAGCGTGATCAGCGCGCCAAGAGGAGAGGAAGACTACGTAGTTACCATAAGAGCTGAGGATAAGGAGGGAGGCTTTGTTACAGCCTCGGTGATCGTGCCTGCAATTAGCGATGCGATAGAGAACGTTACGCTGACAGGTGGAAAATATATTGGCAGAAGCAAAAAGACCATGTTTGCAGGCGGATCAAGCAGTTACGAGATATCTTCAAGTAAGGGAATGGGCTTTTCCATATACGCAATAGGAGATTGCGATATAACCCTTGAATCAGGCTCGATACAGCAGACTATCCCGTGTGGAGAAAAATACGAGGTTATATCTCCCGAAAATAGCTTCGTGGTATATTCCTCGTCGGAGTTTGATCTCTACGTTGATAATGCGTATACTCACACGCAGAGCATAACGAGCGTAGTCCGAGCTTATGACTATAATAACGTAGAGGAAATAGATTTGCCTAACGCGCCCGTGATAGATTACACCGAAACGGGTATTTACGATCTTTCTTACGATTTTGAATATGACGGAGAGGTCAAGATCTTTTTCATAGTGAACGACGTGAGATCAGAGACTTCAGCGCTGAACGGCGTTAAGGAGGGAGACTATCTCGTAGAATACGTCTTTGAAAAAGAGGACTTTTCTCTGACCTATTTTTATCCGATCACCCTGACGGATACTACTGCGCCCTCTATTGAAGTATCCGTTCCAAGCAGGGTAGAGTACGGTGACGTGGTTGATCTTACAGATATCGAGGTGTCGGACGTAAGCGAATACGAGACTATTATCAAGCTATATCGAAAGAGTGAAGAGATAGAGCTGTCTGAGCTTGACGAGGTGGAGCTTGAGGTAGGCGAGTACGAGGTAGAATATACGCTAACGGATAAGTCGTCTGCAAGTAACTCAAATCGTATTATTCATACGCTCAAGGTTGAGGACACGACTCCGCCCGAGATCAAGACCTTTACCATAAAAGAGAGCGTGGAGGTTTTTGATACGGTTGCTCCTA
>JAZQYC010000246.1:0-4383 GCA_045633285.1 Clostridia bacterium
GTGCGGCGGTAGCAGGATGCGCGGCTCACATGATCGGATTTGCTGTTACGTCATTCAGAGAGAACGGCGTAAGCGGACTTATCTCGCAGGGAATAGGAACGAGTATGCTTCAAATACCCAATATTATGAAAAAGCCCCTAATTATGCTTCCCGAGATCATATCAAGCGCAATTGCAGGCTTAGTCGCAGTTCTTCTCGATATCAGATGTACGCCTGCAGGAGGTGGTATGGGAACGAGCGGTCTCGTTGGATTGTTTGGAGTAATAGACTCATGCACTCTTTATAATATCCCCGTTATAAATTGCGTATTGGGTATTATTCTTTGCCTCTTTGTGATACCTGCCGGAATATCCCTGCTTGCAAGCGAATTTATGCGCAAAAAGGGTATGATCGACTTTGGCGACATGAAGCTTGATAAATAATAGCCTTTTGATTAACGCACCGAATTGATTTCGGTGCGTTTTTTTGTTCTCTTTGATACCAAAATCGTTGATAAATACTATGAAATATGTTATTATAATTTAATAATATATTTAAGAGGTGGAATTTTGGATAATATAAGCGTCAAGCTTCCAAAAATCGAGCAGATACCTATTATTCTGCGTAATCTTTACGAGCGTTACGGTTATACGAAATATCGTATGGCAAAGTTTGAGCCGTACGATTTTTATCGCGAGCATAAGGGCTTTTTGAAAAGCGAGGGTATTCTTACCTTCAATGGTCCTAACGGCAAGCTTCTTGCTCTCAAGCCCGACGTTACGATGAGTATTGCAAAAAGCGTCAAAAAGGACAAGGAATACAAATATTTTTATCTTGAGAACGTTTATAGAACTGACGGCGTTGAGTACAACGAGATCAGTCAGATCGGTATAGAGTATATCGGTGGTCAGGGAGAATATCCCTCTGCTGAGGTATTGTGGCTCGCCGTTTCTACACTTGGCGTGATATCAGATAGCTTTGCGCTTAGCATAGGTCACGTTGGCGTATGGAATAAGTGCTTTGAGGAGCTTGGTATTCTTGAGCCTTTTAAGAGCAAGCTACTTGAAAAGATCAAAAACAAAAGCATGCACGAGGTTAAGGATATTTTATCTGCTTGCGGTGTTGATAGTGGAGCAGAGGAGCTTATATTGAAGCTTGCATCGGTTTCGGGCAAATTAACTGATACAGTCAAGGAGCTTCGTGAGCTGACCAAGGATATTGACCTTGGTGATATTTGTCAGGAGATAGAGGATATCGCCTCTGCACTCAAGGCAGTCGGCGCAGACGAAAAATGCTATCTTGATTTTTCCGTAATGGGAGACCTTGCATACTACAACGGTATAATCTTCAACGGCTACGTAGAGGGCGTATCCAAGGCTACTCTCTCGGGTGGAAGATACGACAATCTCTTGAAGAGCATGAATAAGAATCATAAGGCAATAGGCTTTGCGGTATACACGGAGGAGCTTCAAAGAGCCTTGCAGGAGGATAAGAGTCAAGATAGCGAGATAATATCCGTTTGTGGCAAAAATCTTGCAGATGCCTTATTAGATACCGTAAAAAAGGCTGAAAGCGGTGAATACGTTAAGGCTGTTACGGAGGTGGAAAATGCTTAATATCGCATTGCCTAAGGGCAGACTTGGAGATAAGGTTTATAAGCTTTTTGCCGAGGCAGGATATGATTGTCCTGATATTGAGGGCGATAACAGAAAGCTTGTCTTTGAATCAGTAGAGCGTGGCGTAAGATATATGCTCGTTAAGCCCTCGGACGTAGCAATCTACGTTGAAAAGGGCGCGGTTGATATCGGCGTCGTTGGAAAAGACGTTCTTTTGGAGGGCGGTAACGACGTTTACGAGCTTCTCGATCTCGGCTTTGGCAAATGCAGGCTTGCAGTTGCAGGAAAAAAAGATTTTGTGGAGGATAAGAGCCTTCCTTTGAGAGTCGCAACCAAATACCCCTCGGTGACGAGAGAGTATTATGCAAGTCAATCCCGCCAGATAGAGATAATCAAGCTTAACGGAAGTATAGAGCTTGCTCCTATATTAGGGCTTTCAGACGTTATAGTTGATATCGTTGAGACGGGTACGACCCTCAAGGAGAACGGATTAGACGTATTTGCTACCGTTCACGAGAGTAGCGCAAGACTTATTGCAAACAAGAGTAGCTATCAGTTCAAAAAAGCTGAAATTGAAAAAGCAACCGATACGCTAAGAAGAGGAATCAAATGAAAGTAATTCAAGCAAAGGATTATAAACAGAGCGCAACCGATTATCTCGGCTATGACGAAGAGGTCAACCGCGTCGTTGCAGATATTATTGCGGACGTTGCTCGTCGAGGTGACGAAGCGGTTCGTGAATATTCCAAGAGATTCGACGGCGTTGATTGTGAGGCGCTAGAGGTCTCAAGCGAGGAAATAGATAAAGCATACGCAAGCTGTGACGAGTATTTTATCAAAACGCTCACTCTTGCAAAGGAAAATATCTCCCTATATCACGAAAAACAGCTAAAATCAGGCTACGATATCCAAAAGGAAGACGGTATACGCCTTGGACAGATAGTCAGACCCTTGAAGCGTGTTGGACTATACGTTCCGGGAGGCACGGCTGCATATCCCTCAACCGTTCTTATGGACGCTATTCCTGCTAAGATCGCAGGCGTTGAGGAGATAATAATCGTTACCCCAAGAGGCAAAGACGGTAAGGTCAATCAAGGAGTATTGACCGCGGCAAAAATCGTTGGCGGTGTAAGGGTATTTGGTATTGGAGGTGCGCAGGCTGTAGCCGCGCTTGCATACGGTACGGAATCCGTTCCAAAGGTTGATAAGATCGTAGGACCTGGAAATGCTTACGTTGCAACGGCAAAACGACAGGTCTTTGGTCTCGTGGATATCGATATGATCGCAGGACCGAGCGAGATCTTGGTAATTGCCGACAATACGGCTGATCCCGATTTCGTGGCTTCCGATCTTCTTGGACAAGCAGAGCACGACGTAAGAGCAGGTATATATCTCGTTTGTCTGTCTCGTGAATTTGCCGATAAAGTATCAGAGCGTTTGTCGGTAAGGCTAAACAGTCTTACGAGAGAAGCTATTGCTTCAAAATCGGTGGAAAACGGTATCGTAATGATAGCAGAGAATATGAACGAGGCTATAACGGTTGCAAATCTTATTGCTCCCGAGCATCTTGAGCTTTCCGTTGAAGATCCGTTTAAGTATCTTGATCAGATCAAAAACGCTGGCGGAATCTTCCTTGGAAGCTACGCTCCCGAAGCTCTTGGAGATTATTTTGCAGGAACGAATCATACTCTTCCCACGAGTGGTACGGCAAGGTTTGCCAGCCCTCTTTCGGTAGACGATTACGTTAAAAAGAGCAGTTATTTGTATTACACAGAGAAAGCTCTTAAAAAGGTCGGCGACAGAGTAGCTGATTTTGCTGATCGCGAGGGATTGACCGCGCACGCAGAGAGCATCAGAGTGAGGTTGAAATGAGCAGATTTTATAACCAAAATCTTAATCATCTGACTACGTACGTTCCGGGGGAACAGCCTCAGGATCTGTCCTCTTACGTCAAGCTGAACACGAACGAATCACCGTTTGAGCCAAGCAAGCTTGCAGTTAAAATGGCAGAAAACGAGATAAATAAGCTCAATCTTTATCCCGATCCCGACGCAAAGGACTTAGTTAAGGAGATTGCTGACTATTATGGTCTTGATAAGGATCAGGTAGCGGTATTTAACGGAAGTGACGAACTACTTAGCTTCTGCTTTCAGATATTTACCGAAAACGGAGCATGCTTTGCTGATATTACCTACGGATTCTATCCCGTATATGCAAAGGTCTTCGGCACAAAGGTAAAAGTCGTTCCGCTAAAGGGCGATTTCACTATTTCAGTAAGCGACTACTTTGACGTAGAAGGCACGGTTTTTATTGCTAATCCCAACGCAACGACAGGTCTTTGTCTTCCCTTGTCTGATATAGAGAGCCTACTTACGAGCAATAAGGATAGATTAGTCGTGGTTGATGAGGCGTACGTTGATTTTGGTGCGCAAAGCGCAGTTTCTCTTCTTGGGAAATACGATAATTTGATCGTCGTTCAAACTATGAGTAAATCTCGCTCTTTTGCAGGAGCAAGACTTGGCATAGCGCTTTCAAGCAAGGAGATCATATCAGATATCCACAGAATACGTAATTGCTTCAATCCCTACAACGTAAACAGAGTTACCTTGGCAGGCGCAGTTGGAGCGTTTAAGGACAAGGAATATTTCCACTCTTGTACCAAAGAGATAGAAAAAAATAGAGAATATCTCAAGTTTGAGCTTAAAAAACTTGGTTTTTTCGTAACTGATAGCAAGGCTAATTTCGTTCTCGCTGGATCGGATAGAATATCAGGCGAGGAGCTATATCT
>JAZQYC010000247.1:0-5250 GCA_045633285.1 Clostridia bacterium
GCCTTGTCCTCGACCTTGCCTGTGGTGGCGTTTATGAGACGGTTGATATCCATTATTCCCTGATTGTCACCTTGTATCATCATATCTGCGATTTTTTGGGTGGAGGAATTGAAAGCGAGGGTCATCTTGATAGAGCCTCTCAGCATGGATTTTGCCATTCCAAGATTAGAATCGGGCGTTCGTCCAAGCTCGGTGATAGCGCGAGTTATATCGCTGGTCAAATGCTCGAAATCGTTGTATTGAGCAAGAAGCTTTTCCTTTAAGCTGGTGTCACGGATCTTTGGGAGAATGCACTCAAAGGCTAATTTTCCCATTTGAACGTTTTTGAAAAGCTCGTTCAAAAAATCGTAAGTCTTGTTGCAGTTTTTGTCGCATTTACCCTCTTTTTCGGATAATTCGGGGGATTTTAGTCTACTATTTTCCATAAAACTCCTTTTTAGTATTCTCGAATTCTCGTATGCTAATATGTGAATATGTAGCATATTGCCCGTAGGCAAAATGCTTTTGGAAGGAATTATGAATTATTCTCTGTGACGGGAAAAGCATTTGACGTTTAGTATTCCGTCACCGACGAGAATGCTGTGCGCTGAGCACATCTTGTCATCGTTGTGGATGCAAGCAGTGCAGTTGCATTGTACCTCGGTGTCAGATTCTGCAATCGGAGACAATTCGTCTGCAAGCTCGAATTCCGCTATTGCCTGAGCGTACGCTCCACCTACTCTTTTTTGTCTCGTTTTGCAAACGCCCTTTTCGTTGACGTTTATGACACCTGCCGTACAGCGGTTTTTGAAATGATATTCACAGTTGCTTGTGGTACATTTAAGATTTTCCATAGATACTCCTTTTCGTTTGATTAGGTTATTGACAAAAAAAATCCTTATATACCCACCTAAAGGTGTACAAATTTTTTATTTTATGCTAAACTGTAAAAGTTGGAGGACTTATTATGAAAGTTATATTACAGCAGGACGTGAAGCCCCACGGAAAAAAGGGTGAAGTAGTTAACGTAAACGACGGATACGCAAGGAATTTTCTTTTTCCCAAAAAGCTTGCAATAGAAGCAACGACGAGCGCGCTTGACGACGTTCGTAAAAAACAGGAATCTGCTCAGCGCAAGGAAGCAAAAGAGCGCTTAGAGGCAGCAGAGCTTGCAGACAAGCTCAAAAAGGCTATCGTTGAGGTCAAGGTAAGAGCAGGAGAGGGAGACAAGATCTACGGTAGCGTAACGAGCGCGGAGATCGCAACGGCGCTTATTGCGTCGGGCTACGAGGTAGACAAGAGAAAGATCGTCCTTAAGGAAAATATCAAGAGCATAGGCACTTATCAGGTCGAGGTCAAGGTATACGCAGGAATCAGCGCCAAGGTCACGATCAAGGTAGTTAAGGGATAAAAAAAGAGCCGTTTTCAAAACGGCTTTTTTTGATATTTACTCTTATTTGATGATCCAGAATGACGAATATCTGAAGGTCAGACGAAAGCTCTAAGTCACTCTGGAGCGTAGCGATAGAGTCTATTGAATTTTATAACCCCAAAAAATGATTCAAATAACATATATTTTGAATAAAGATTGCCGATAATAGTTAAAAAGCTTTGCGAGCGCAAAGCTTTTTAATTTTATTTCGGTTTTTTATCCAGTCTAACCATTCCTATAAAGATAGAAACGATGCTTATTGCCTCGCAGACTATTGCTCCTATCGAAAAGGCTATTATATTGTATATAAGCCAAGCAGGGGAGCTGATAAGACCGCAGAGCCTTACGGATTTTGCGTCCTTCATTCTGAAGCCCACGGTGAGGGCGATCATGCCGATAACGGGTAAGAGTTCAACTACGAGATTTATAAAAGTCGCTTCCTTTCCAAACACCGTGAAGGTAAGAGCGTAGCAAAGAGTAAAGACTGCGATAAATCCCACGAACCAACAGACGTTGTCTGTGTGGAGTTTGTCCTTATAAATGAAGAGTATTGCTCTCAAAAATGCAATCACGTTGAGCAGTCCGCCAATGATAGCTCCGAGCATAAAGAAATTGACGGCAAATAGAGCCCCACCAACGAGCTGGAAGCAAAGGACTCCCTTTTGTGATTTTTGCTGATAGGACAAAATATTGCAGGTCATAGCAAATATGCCTATGACCTGCGCAATGATTTCGTTGGTAGTCATTATTTTACGTATTCGCTAAGAGCCTTTGCATCGAGCTTATCGAATTTTTCAATAAATGCGTAAAGCTCTTTTGCAATGATCTTAGCTCCGCCCATATCGTCGCTCTCGATGTTTAGGGGAAGGAGAGGATCGTGGAGAGACATTCTGAGCAAGAACCAACCGTTTCCGTGAGCCTTGTCGAGGTTTACTCTGATTCCCTCGTAGTTAGAGGGAGCAACAGACCAACCGCTTTGCTTTTCTGCATAGCTCTTTAGCTCCTCGATAACGTTTAAGCCGTAGGGCTTGAAGTCCTCGAGAAGAATATTCATTCTGAACTCAATGCTCTCTGCAGGCTCTTTGAGATCTGCAATCAGCGATTCAAGTGTGTAGCCCTCTTTCTTGCCTCTTGCAAGCTCTATAAGTAGCTTAGTTACGAGATACGCACCGTCGTCGAGGAAATAGTTCTCCTTAAGTGCACCGTGACCCGAGGTCTCGATAGCAAGCTGACTGTCCTTGCCTTCGCCATTAAGTCTGATAGATTCGTTGATAACGTTTCTGTATCCTCTTTTGAATCTATGATGTACGCCACCCTTTTGAGCGATAAACTCTGCTAAGCCCGTAGAGGTGATAGAGTCGGTGACTATGGTAGTGCCGGGATTTTCTCTGAGAAGAATAGCCGACAGCATAGCAATGATTCTATTACGGTTAAGCTCGCTACAATCGGAAAGCACCGCGCCGGCTCTATCAACGTCGGTATCAAAGATTATACCAAGGTCAGCTTTATTTTCTCTGACGGCTTCCGTGATGCTCTCCATAGCCTCCTTGTTCTCGGGATTAGGGATATGGTTGGGGAAGCTTCCGTCGGGATCTAAGAATCTGCTACCCTCGGTGTTTGCTCCAAGGGGTTTCAATACCTTGTCCACGAAGAATCCGCCTGCGCCGTTACCTGCGTCTACTACGATACGGAATCCCTTAAGAGGCTCGTTTTCGCCCGTAGCAGATCTTATCTTGCTGACGAGTATATTGGAGTATGCGTCCATGAATTCGCCCTTTTGGATAGATCCTGCGACAGCGCTCGTTGTTCTATCGGATTCAGCGATAGCGATAATTTCCTTGATGTTTTTAGACTCAAGACCGCCTTCTGCGGTGAAGAACTTGAATCCGTTACGGTTGAATGGCAAATGGCTTGCCGTTATCATTATCGAGCCGTCGAACTTGTATCCCTCGGTTACGGTACACATAAACATAGCAGGGGTGCTTGCCATACCGAAATCGGTTACGAGTATACCTTGCTCAGCCATAGCGTTCATAAGCCAGCCTGCAAGAGCTTCTCCCGACAAACGCGAATCACGACCGACTGCTACTCTTACGCCCTCGGTCTTGCCCGTTTTGTCCATGATCCATAGAGCAAAGGCTCTACCTATATCACGGCACGCCTCTTCGGTGAGGTTTACGTGCTGATTTTCAATGCCCTCAAGAGCAACGCCCCTGATGTCGCTTCCGTTTTGTAATTTCTTGTAATCCATAAAACCACCTTTTTTGATAGATTTTTACAGGAAAAGTATATCACAAATATTTTTTTTGGCAAAACAAAATCAGCCGTTTTTTACCATATTGGTAAAAGATAATAGTTTACGAAGCAAACTGCTGACAAAACGGTTAAATACAATATAAACGCGGTAAAGGATCTCTTGCTTACGATATCGAGCATTTTTTTGACTACGAGCACGCCAACGAGGGCGGACACCAGCATGCCGACGAGAAGATCGGGTATAGTAATAGCCCCGAGACCGGAAGGCGAGCTATATAGCTTGATCACCTCGACCAGACAGCCTCCTGCAATTATAGGAATACTCATTAAAAAGGAAAACTCTCCGACCTCGTCCTTATCTGCTCCTGAGAAAAGTCCCGATGCAATAGTAGTTCCGCTTCTTGACAGTCCCGGCAACAGAGCAAAGGTCTGCCCAAGTCCCATAATGAGCGAGCTTTTGAGCTTTAACGGGCTATTTTTGAGCCTTATGCTCTGACTTATAAAAAGGAGTACGCCCGTTAGCAAAAAGGTAAATGGGAGCACCTTTCCGTCTGAGAACAATTCGTCCACGAGATCACGGATAAGAAGACCAACGACTGCGGAAGGAATAGTTGCGACTATTAAAAGGACTAACTTTTTATAAGGGGGCTTAAATAGAGCCTTTACGCTTGGAAACAGGGCTATCACCACGGCAACGAGCGTGCCTAAATGAAGAAATAGCCCAAGAGTGTAAGAGCTTTGCTCGTAGCCTGTTATTTCTGAAAAGAGTATGATATGTCCGCTTGATGAAACGGGGAGAAACTCCGTTAAGCCCTGAACGATTGCAATAATTATGGTTTTGAGAAGATCCATACCTGCCTCACGATTATTTTATATCTTTTATTATCCTATCTTATTGCAAAAATTATCCCAATATGCTAAAATTAACTGATACTAGGAGGCGTTACTATGAAATACGTTGTAGTGCTTGGGGACGGAATGGCTGACCTTCCAATAGAGGCTCTCGGCAACAAGACTCCCCTTGAGGTTGCGAATAAACCAAATATAGACAGGCTCGCAAAAAAAAGTGAGATAGGCGTAGTCAAAACTGTCGCAGACGGTATGAAGCCGGGTAGCGACGTTGCCAATCTTTCAGTTTTAGGTTATAATCCTAAACAAGTTTATACCGGCCGTTCGCCATTAGAAGCGGCAAGCATTGGCATAGAACTATTCGACACCGACGTAACTGCAAGGGCAAACTTAGTAACTCTATCAGATGAAATTGATTTTAGCAAAAAAATTATGGTAGATTATAGCGCTGGCGAGATTTCTACAAAAGAGGCAAAAGTATTAATAGAATACCTTGCTAATCACCTAAACGATGCCGATAAAAAACTTTATACGGGCATAAGTTATAGGCATTGCTTAGTTATGGCAAATGGAGAAATTGCAGGCGATTTAACCCCACCTCACGATATTACGGGCAAGGTTATTGGCGAGCATTTACCAAAAAGCGACAGGGGACAATTTTACTTAGATTTAATTAAAAAGTCATACGAGCTACTTAAAAATCACCCTATCAATATTGAAAGGATTAAAAATGG
>JAZQYC010000248.1:0-17382 GCA_045633285.1 Clostridia bacterium
ATTTTTATTATCAGCTTATTGAGCTTGGCGTGCCGTCTTCATTTGTGAGCGACGTTCTGACCTGCGCGGTGTCTGCGTCTATGCTTGACAAAAGCGGAGCGGTATTTGCTATATCCAATTCAGGTAGAACTAAGGACGTTCTCGACGCGGTGAAGATAGCAAAGAAAAGGGGGGTCAAGGTAATTGCTCTTACTGCAAACCCCTCCTCACCTCTTGCAAAGACGGCAGATTATACCCTCGTTGCCTGCTCGAGCGGAAACAGCAGAATGGAAGAGCCGAACGAGGTGAGAACGAGCCAGCTTGCCGTAGTTGACGCTCTTTGCTCCTACGTCAGAAGCAAAATGGAAGAAAAAGGAGAAAAGCGCTATTTCGGAATAGAGGAGATACTCAATTCTCATAGCGTAAACGACTGATATGGAGAGCATGGTTAATAAAAGTGGAAAGAGAAAAATAATTTTGATAGCAATGATGTGCGTGCTGTCGTATTTTGCCGTATACACGGCGAGAAACGTACTCAGCACGGTCACACCTGCTCTTCTTGCTGTTGGATACACCGAGGAGTATATAGGACAGGTCTCTTCGCTGTTTTTGGTGTTTTATGCGTGTGGACAGCTCGTCAACGGCTTTATCGGAGACAGAATCAAGGCAAAATATATGATATGCGCAGGACTAGTGCTTGCAGGCGTGACTAATTTCACGTTTCCTTATTGTATAGATAATCTTGGTCTTGCAATAGGCGTATACGGAGCGTGCGGATTTTTTCTTTCCATGATATACGGTCCGATGACCAAGTTCGTAGCCGAAAACGTTGAGCCGGAATACGCTACGAGAATT
Source organism: Clostridia bacterium (assembly GCA_045633285.1). Lineage (GTDB taxonomy): Bacteria > Bacillota > Clostridia > Christensenellales > RUG350 > RGIG2224. The sequence goes on from JAZQYC010000248.1 coordinate 835, forward strand.
AGCGTAGGGTATAGCTTTTCCTCATACGCAGGAGCGCCCGTTGCAGGACTTTTCGCAGCATTCTTGTCTTGGGATCAGACATTTGCTGTTAGCGGAGCGTTGCTTTTCGTGATGACGGTAGCGTCCGTGTTGATAATATTCTCCCTTGAAAAAAAGGACGGTCTAGTCTATAAGGTAAAAAAAGAAAAAAATATTGAGAAAAAGGGCATAGGCGTTCTTATCAAAAGAGATATAGTGAGATTTGCATTGGTAGCAATGCTGACGGGCGTGGTCAGAACCTCGGTCGTATTCTGGCTACCGACCTATATCAATCAGTTCCTTGGCTTTTCGGCAGAGGACTCAGCACTTCTATTCACGGGAGCAACGGCTATAATATCATTGACCGTAATTATAACGGCGTTTATCTACGAGAAGATAGGAAGAGATATGCACAAGATGCTCGCAATATCGTTTATATTTTCAACGGCTTGCTTTGCGCTTACCTATCTATTCCATTTGCCCGTAGCAAATCTTATATTCATAGTGCTTGCGATCATGGGCGGTAACGCAGCGTCGACTATTTTGTGGAGTATGTATTGCCCGAGCCTCGGGGATACGGGAATGGTGTCTACGGCAACGGGTTTTCTTGATTGTATGAGCTATGCGGCGGCGGCTCTTTCGAACGTGATATTTGCAACGGCGTCCACCACGATAGGCTGGGGCAATCTTATCCTCGTATGGTGCGCCCTTATGGGAGTAGGAATCGTGGTGTCTCTCGTGAGATTGCCTAAAAAAGCTTAAAGCTTTATTAAAAAAAAACGCTATACCTTGATGATCATGGTATAGCGTGTTTTATTTTTTGACGAATTTATCTTGAAAATAATTATTTCTCTCAAAAAAATAATATTTATTGACATATTTATATTTTTGAAAAAGCATGGTGAAAAAGGTTTGACAAAGGGCTTTTGGAGCAGATATAATTTTGGTATAACACTATTTGTTTAAATTAAAATGGACAAAATCGTTCTTTTTTATTGAAAATATTTATTATTGTGTTATAATTATATTATTAAGTACGTTTATGATCAAGGAGAAAAGCTATGAAAATCACTTTTCGCTGGTACGGCGAGGGTAATGACAAGATCAGTCTGCAGGATATCAAGCAGATACCGGGGGTAGACGGTATAGTTTGGGCGCTTCACGACAAGATGCCCGGAGAGATATGGCAGGAAGAGGAGATCGCAAAGGTAAAGGAGCAATGTGATAAATATGGCTTCAATATCGACGTAGTTGAGTCAGTCAACGTTCACGATGATATCAAGATAGGACTTCCCACGAGGGACAAGTATATCGCTAACTACTGTCAGACTATAAAAAACCTTGCAAAATACGGAGTTAAAGTTATTTGCTATAACTTCATGCCTATATTCGACTGGACGAGATCTGATCTTTTTCACCCCGTAGGCGACGGCTCGACTGCACTTTTCTATCAGAAGAATATGATTCAGGACGATTACAACGCTATGGCGAAGTATATCCTTGATTTTACCGAGAAATATAATATGAGCTTCCCCGGTTGGGAGCCTGAGAGAATGGCAAAGCTTGACGAGCTGTTCAAGGCTTACGAGGGCGTTGATCACGAGAGGCTTTGGGCTAACCTCAAATATTTCCTCGAGGCTATCATGCCTACCTGCGAGGAATGCGATATCAAGATGGCTATACATATGGACGATCCACCTTGGGATATATTCGGACTTCCCAGACTTCTTGTCGACGAGCCGAGCATAGATAGATTCCTCAAAATGGTAGACAATCCCTATAACTGTCTCACTCTTTGCTCGGGTAGCTTGAACGCAAACCCCGACAACGACGTGGCAAGCATCGTCAGAAAGCACTGTGACAGAATAGCATTTGCCCATATCAGAAACGTCAAGCATTTTGAAAACGGAGACTTTTCCGAGGCAAGCCACAGAGACTGTGACGGCGATACGGGTATACTTGAGATCGTGAGAGCTTATCACGACTGCGGTTTCAAGGGCTATATTCGTCCTGACCACGGCAGACATCTCTGGGGAGAAAGGGCAGGTACGGTTAGACCTGGCTACGGACTTTATGACAGAGCGCTCGGCATAATGTATATGCACGGAATATGGGATACGTTGGATAGAATCAAAGGGGAGGAAAATAAATGAATACTAACGTTTTGAATACCGATCTTACGGGAAAGGTTGCAGTAGTAACGGGAGCAGGCGGAGTGCTTTGCAGTTATTTTGCCAAGGTGCTTGCAAGAGCAGGAGCAAAGGTAGCTCTTCTCGATCTGAACTACGAGTCTGCTAACGCATTTGCAGAGGAGATCGTCAAGGAGGGTGGCGTAGCTAAGGCGTACTCTTGCAACGTTCTCGACAAGGAGATATGCTACGGTGTGGCTGATCAGGTAATGGCTGATCTCGGCGCTTGTGATATTCTCGTCAACGGAGCAGGTGGTAATAACCCCAAGGCTACTACGGACAAGGAATACTTTGAGATCGGAGACATAGACGCTGACACCAAGAGCTTCTTTGATTTAGACGCAGGCGGAGTTGGCTTCGTGTTCAACCTCAACTTTCTTGGAACGCTTATACCGACTCAGGCGTTTGCCCGTCAAATGGTAGGAAGAGAGGGCTGTAATATTCTCAACATCTCTTCAATGAACGCATACACGCCTCTTACCAAGATACCCGCATACTCTGGAGCAAAGGCAGCTATATCAAACTTTACTCAATGGCTTGCAGTACATTTTTCTAAGGTAGGAATCAGAGTTAACGCTATTGCGCCGGGATTTTTCTCGACCAAGCAGAACGCTAAGCTTTTGTGGAACGACGACGGTACGCCTACCGCTCGTACGGGTAAGATACTTGCCGCTACTCCTATGGGTAGATTTGGTGAGAGCGAGGAGCTTGAGGGAGGACTTTTGTTCCTTCTCAACAACAAGGCAGCTAGCTTCATAACGGGCGTGGTATTGCCTATCGACGGAGGATTCTCCTCGTATAGTGGAGTATAATTTTAAGGAGATATATATGGACAAGCTTATTCCAGTAGTAGTAATCAAAGAGCTTTCGGAAACGGACAAGATCCTTACCGCGCTCAAAAAAAGCGATATAAACTGCGCGGAAATCACCTTCCGTACGGCGTGCGCCGCTGAGGCAATCGAATACGCCGTTAAGAACTATCCCGATATGAATATCGGAGCAGGAACGGTCATCAACGCAGAGCAATGTCAAAGAGCAATCGACGCAGGCGCAAAATTTATCGTAAGCCCGGGTCTTTCAGCTAGCGTAGCTAAGCTTTGTAAGGAAAAAGGACTTCCTTACTATCCTGGTTGCGTAACGCCCACCGAGATAATGCAGGCATTAGAGCTTGGTATAGAGATAGTCAAGTTCTTCCCCGCAAACGTTTACGGCGGTCTTAAGGCGCTCAAGGCTCTTTCCGGACCTTTCCCTCAGGTGAAGTTCATTCCCACGGGCGGAGTAGACTACGACAATTTGGACGAATTTTTGTCTTTTGAAAAGGTATACGCAGTAGGCGGATCTTTTATGGTAAAGGAAGCGCTCAAAAAAATGGAGGAATAAATCATGAAAAAAGTAGTAACGTTTGGTGAACTTATGCTTAGACTTGCACCCGAGGGATATCTTCGTTTCGTGCAATCGGAAAAATATGAGGCAACCTTTGGCGGAGCAGAGGCTAACGTAGCCGTATCTCTTGCTAACTACGGCGTAGACGTAGCTTTCGTAAGTAAGCTTCCTACCCATGAGATCGGTCAGTCCGCCGTCAATTCGCTTCGCAAATTCGGAGTAGACACCTCTAAGATCGTAAGAGGTGGAGACAGAGTAGGTATATACTACTGCGAAAAGGGCGCAAGTCAGCGTCCCAGCAAGGTCATATACGATAGAGCGTATTCGGCTATCGCTATGGCAAAGAAGACCGACTTTGATTGGGATTCGATCTTGGACGGCGTAGAATGGTTCCACTTCACGGGAATCACTCCGGCTCTTTCTGATGATATGGCAGAGATCACCTTGGAGGCTCTCAAGGCTTGTAAGGCGAAGAACATCACGGTATCGTGCGACCTCAACTTCCGCAAAAAGCTCTGGAGCAAGGAAAAAGCAGGTAAGGTAATGGGAGAGATCTGCAAATACGTTAACTATTGTATTGCAAACGAAGAGGACGCAAAGGACGTATTCGGAATAGAAGCAGACAATACCGATATTTACGGCGGAAAGCTTGATAGAGAGGGATATATCTCGGTAGCAAAAAAGCTCACCGATCGCTTTGGATTCAAGGGCGTAGCTATTACTCTTCGTGAGAGCAAGAGTGCAAACGACAACGATTGGTCGGGTATGCTCTACACGGACGGAAAGGCAAGCTTCTCCAAAAAGTACAGCATTCATATCGTAGATAGAGTAGGCGGAGGCGACAGCTTCGGCGGTGGACTTATCTACTCACTCCTTAACGGATACGACGCCCAGAGCGCTATCGAGTTTGCAGTAGCAGCAAGCTGTTTGAAGCACTCTATTGAGGGTGACTACAACCTCGTAAGCGTAGCCGAGGTCAACAACCTTGCAGGCGGAGACGCAAGCGGAAGAGTACAGAGATAACGAAAAATCGTTATTTAAAATAGAAAAAATAAGGAACGCACCTCAAGGGATATACCCTTGGGTGCGTTTTTGTCGTTTCATAAAGGTTTTTTATGGATATAAACAGACTCTATCGTAAGCCTTGCTTACTCCAGAGTGACTTATATGGAAAGAAAATGAAGAGACACAAATATTCTGATTCAAAAGCCATACAGTCATTCTGGAAGGAGCAAAGCGACTGATAAGAACCTGCTACGCAGAACCTTGTGAGTAAACCATAAGAACCTGCTACGCAGAACCTTGTCGTTTTTAATGATAAGAACCTGCTACGCAGAACCTTGTCGTTCGCAAGCGAACGATAGAATCTAATAGTTACTACGCTCACGATAGAATCTAACGGAAAAACCGTTTTCGGAGAAAAGGGCAATACTCTTGAAATAAATATTTTTTTGGTATATAATATATATACAATGAAGAAAAAGGAGAAATTTTATGAAAAATTTTAACGATTGCAGAATAGTAGATAATTTTTATCAGACCTCGTCTTATTTTCCTATGCCTACTATACTAGCAAGCACGGTTTCAGAGAGCGGTCAGACCAATCTCGGCTCGTATTCACTCTGCTTTCCTTATTATATAGCAGGCAAAGACTACTACGCTATGCTTCTTGAGTGCAGAAACAGCTCCAACACCGCGCAGAATATTCTTCGCACGGGTAAGGTCACGCTCAACTTTATCCCCGACGACAAAAAATATTTCAAGGAAGCTGTAAGATTAGGCTTCCCCGGAGATACCACCGAGGAAAAAATGAAAAACTGCCTGTTTACCCTCGTAGACAGCGAGCTAGGAGAGGGTAGACCCAAGATCGTGGAAGAGGCGTTTCAGGTAATGGAATGCACCTGGGATAGCTCGCTTGAAAATGCTTTTGAGGACAAGCCGGGCTGTTTGGAGGGCTACGAGCCACCATATCGTAATTTCAACGGCATTACGAGCAAGTTCGGAGCGCATTTTATACTCAAGGTTGACAAAATTTGGCTCAAGGACAAATATTATAACGCTATCATAAACGGAGTCAAAGCAAAGGACTTTCCTCCCGTGCCCGTTGACTACGGATATCGTGACAGCACGAATTTCTGGTGTTCGAGACACGTCAAGCCCTTTGCAGAAAAAATACAGGCAAAGGACGGCGACGTCAATTCCGTAATGTACGCGGCGGACCGTGTGGATAGCGAGATCAAGTTCACGAAAGAGGCTTGCGCCAAGCTTGTGAAGATCCCCAGAGTATTTTTGAAGGCTGCGCTTACCCAGATGGTAAACATAGCAAGAGAGGAGGGAATAACCCTCATTGATGAAAAAGCTCTCGAGATCATAAACGATAAGAGAAGAAGCGAGAAAAAAGCAAAAAAATAGACATAATTTACCCTACTCATATTCTTGACTGATTGACAAATTTATGTTAGTATGTAATCATGAAGAATATGTGGCTAAACGGACAAAGAGAGAATGACCTACCTATATCGCATTTTCAAAATGCGGTAGTATTTAGTGTTTTTTGAGCGTGCGTACTTGTATTTATACAAGCGCACGCTTTTTTGTTTATTTACTGCAAAAAGCCTTTAGCTACGTATCGTAATTAGGTATCAATTAAAAGGAGAATATAAAAAATGGTTTTAAGCATTATTGCGCTATTAGCCGGAGTCGGTGTGTTCATAGTGGGTATGAACATGATGGGAGACGGACTCGAAAAGAGCGCAGGAAAAGGAATGAAGAAGCTTATCGGTACGGTAAGCAACAATCGTTTATCAGGAGTTGGAATAGGAGCGGGCGTAACGGGCATTATTCAGTCCTCGTCAGCAACGAGCGTCATGGTCATAGGCTTCGTTAACGCAGGTATTATGACCCTTGCTCAGGCAGTTCCCGTTATAATGGGAGCGAATATCGGAACGACGGTTACGGGTATAATAGTATCGCTCAAATCACTTAATATATCGGCGTATGCGACTCTGCTTGCATTCATTGGCGTTATGATGAGCTTTTTCAAGAGCGACAAGGTCAAGAATATCGGATCTATTCTTTGCGGTCTCGGAGTTATCTTTATTGGACTCGACCTTATGAGCGCGGCGTTTGCAGGAGACGAGATTAAGAGCTTTTTTAAGGACATATTCAAGGTAGTTGATTTTCCCTTGCTTCTTATCCTGATAGGAGCTGTGTTTACGGGAATCATTCAATCGTCCTCTGCTGCAACGGGTATCGTGATTATAATGGTAGGCGAGGGCGCGCTTAGCGTTGAGAACGCTTTGTTTATAGTGCTGGGCTCGAATATCGGTACTTGCGTAACGGCTATCATTGCAAGTATAGGAACGAGCGTAAATGCAAAGAGAACGGCGTGCATACACCTTACCTTTAACGTAATAGGCACGATTATATTTACGGCAATCATCTGGCCGTTGTCCGGCATAGTGGTAAATATCCTTGCTTCACTTGTTCCGACGACGCAGATGCAAATAGCTTGGTTTCACGTTATATTCAACGTCGTGACGACCGTAATACTCTTGCCGTTCGTGTCTCAGCTTGTGAAATTTGCCGAAATGGTGGTCAAGGACAAGAGGTCGGCTGGAGACGGATACAAGCTCCGCTTTGTAGACGATCTTCTCCTCAAGACTCCGCCTATTGCTCTCATGCAGACAAAAAAAGAGATAGAATATATGGCAGATCTTGCTAAGAAAAACGTAACTCTTGCGAGAGAGGCAATATTCACGGGTGAGGATAAGCTTGCAAACACTATTGCTGAAAACGAAAAGATAATTGACTTCACCAATAAGGCTCTCACCAAGTTCCTTATCAGGCTGACTGCTCTTGTAAACAGCAAGGACGAGAAAATAATCGGATCGTATTTCCACGTTCTGAACGACCTTGAGCGTATAGGCGATCACGCGGAGAATTTCTACGAGATAGGCGTACAGATGAAGGATGAGGAGCTTGAGTTTTCACAAATTGCGAAAAAGGAGATTGAGGAGATGTTCGACGAGGTTATCGTGATGTTCGATACGGCTACCGAAATCTTTGACAATATGAAATCGGATAGACTTGACGAGCTTGCTGATAAGGAAAACGTCGTGGACGGACTCAAAAAGAGACTTAATCAGAGTCACGTCAGCCGTCTTGCCTCGGGTATGTGCTCTACCGAACTCAGCGCATATTTTTTCTCAACGGTATCGGGCTTAGAGAGAATTGCAGACCACCTCGTAAACGTTGGATACAGTATACTTAATCCCACGGGCTCGCAAAACGCATAAGAGGCTTTTGGGAAAATCGTTGTATTAGATATAAACATCATAAAAGTTAGAAAATAAGAGTAAAAATCTGTGCACCCCCCTTGCTTAACTTGACATATAGCGTGATTTTTGATAACATAGTAATATGGCTAAGATCGCGCATACGGTTATAAATAAAAAAGCCCTTAAGGTGCAGAGAAATCAACTATCTGCATCCAATACAGTATTATAAAAAGCGTATTATTTTGCATTTCAACGTAATACGCTTTTATTTTTTGCTTATACTTTCGTACAAAAGGAGAAATGGAGAATGATTTGGCAAAGTATTATAGCTCTACTTGCAGGTGTCGGTGTTTTTATTGCCGGCATGAACATGATGGGAGACGGCTTGGAACGTAGCGCCGGAGCAGGAATGAAGAGAATGCTCGGCTCTATTACCAATAACCGCATGGCGGGTGTTGGTGTAGGAGCAGGAGTAACGGCTATTATTCAGTCCTCGTCGGCAACGAGCGTTATGGTAATAGGTTTCGTTAACGCAGGCGTTATGACCCTGACTCAGGCGGCAAGCATATTGCTGGGAGCAAATATCGGAACGACGGTCACGGGCGTTATCGTGTCCTTGAAATCTTTGAATATTTCGCTATATGCGACCCTGTTTGCATTCATTGGCGTTATGATGACCTTTTTCAAGAGTGACAAGGTCAAGAACGTCGGCTCGATCCTCTGCGGTCTTGGAATAATCTTCATCGGACTTGATCTTATGAGCGCCGCTTTTGCAGGAGAGGAGATCAATCAGTTCTTTAGAGATATATTCGCAAAGGTAGATTTTCCCTTGCTTCTTATCCTTATAGGTATAGTATTCACGGCTATCATTCAGTCTTCGTCTGCTGCTACCGGCGTAGTTATCATAATGGTAGGCGAGGGAGCGTTGACTCTCGAGAGCGCAATGTTCATCGTGCTTGGCTCGAATATCGGAACGTGTATCACCGCTCTCATTGCAGGTATAGGAACGAGCGTGAATGCAAGACGTACCGCTATTATGCACCTTTCCTTTAAGGTGGTCGGTATGATTCTATTTACCTCTCTTTTATGGCCATTGGCAGGAACGATAGCAGGCGTATTGAGATCGCTTGTGCCCACGCCTCAGATGCAAGTAGCATGGTTTCACGTATGCTTTAACGTGCTCAATACCTTTATTTTGTTGCCCTTTATCAAATATTTCGTCAAATTCGCAGAATTGGCAATCAAAGAAAAGCCCTCTCCCGAGGAGATGCGTAAGCTCCGCTTCGTGGACGATCTTCTTCTCAAGACTCCGCCTATTGCCCTCATGCAGACCAAAAAAGAGATAGAATATATGGCAGATCTTGCAAGAGAGAACGTTAGAGCGTCCAAGGAAGCTATATTTACGGGAGATAAGAAAGTTTCTGCAGAGATAGCTGAGCGTGAGGCAATAATCGACTTTACCAATAAAGCTCTCACCAAATTCCTTATCAAGCTGACTGCTCTTGTAAACAGCAAGGACGAGAGGGTGATCGGATCGTATTTCCACGTTCTGAACGACCTTGAGCGTATAGGCGACCACGCAGAGAACTTCTACGAGATAGGTCAGCAGATGAAAGAGGAGGAGAGAGAATTTTCGGATACGGCTAAAAGAGAGATCGGACGCATGTTCGACGAGGTTATCGAGATGTTTAATATGGCCACCGAGATCTTTGATAATATGACGGCGGACAAGCTCGACGAGCTTGCCGATAAGGAAAACGTCGTGGACGGACTCAAGAAGTCTTTGAATGATGGACACGTAATGAGACTTGCATCAGGAGCGTGCAACACGGGAAACAGCGCGTATTTCTTCTCAACGGTATCGGGCTTAGAGAGAATAGCCGACCACCTAGTGAACGTCGGATACAGTATACTCAATCCTACGGGCTCGCAAAACGCATAATAAAAAGCGCTCTAAAGCGCAACTAAAATTCATTAAAAACGATAGAGAACGGATCAAAATTTTGATCCGTTCTTTTTTATCGCTATAAAACGCGTTCTAGGAGGTCATTCTGGAAGGAGCGAAGCGACTGATAGAATCTTGAAAGAATAGACTCTATCGTTCGCTTCGCTCTCTCCAGAGTGACTATCATATAAGCCAAACGAAGAGATACAGTCATTCTGGAGCATCGAAGATGCGATAGAATCTATACGCTACGCTCACGATAAGAAACCTTGTCGCTTTCAAGCTCACGAGAGAATCTAAAATACAGATTTAATTCAAGCTTTGTCCCTCGTAGCCCCGCTAAAAGCGTGTTTTTATAGCAAAATGCACAAAATAGCTTATGCTCAAAATATTGCCTGAAAATGGCGTTAATAATTTTTTTTAACAAAAAAATATAAAATTCGAAATATTGAAAAGGGTGTTTTTAAGCCAAAAAAGGGCAAAAAAGCCCTTTTTTAACTGATTTGGAAAAGGCCAAAAAAATCGAAAAATTTTTTGACATTATTTTTAAAAAAAGTATTGACAAATCTCAGCAATATGCTATAATGCGTGCGAGGCGGACATGATCCGCCTTCAAATGGACCAATTATTTCGTTAAAAAAAATAATTGTCCGCAGTAACTATCAAAATCTAATTATATTGGAGGAGAATTATGAAAAGACTATTGTCTGTTATGCTGACTGTCGTTCTCGCTATGGCTTGTCTTGCAGGATCACTCGTGCTCTTTGCAGGCTGTAACAACCCTGACGACATTCAAATCGATCCCAACCGTACTCAGCTTTACATTGGTGTAAAGGACGACGGTATTGGTAAAGAATGGGTTTACGACGCAATCAAGAAATACGAGACTGCGAACCCCGAAATTCAGGTAATTCCCAAATTTGAGGACGCCCTCTTTGAGGAAAAGAACATCAAGACTACTATGCCTTCGGCAAAAGAGGCAGTTTACGTTCTTTCCGGTATCAGCTATTTCAACTGGCTCAAGAGCGACAACACCTCGGATATCCTCGTTAACCTCTACGACACTATCACGGTTGACCCTGACGGAGACGGACCGCAGAAATCTATATACGACAGAATGGATCCTCAGGACAGGGAGCACCTCACCGTAGATCTTGCAAATGGTGGCAAGGCTATTTACACCCTTCCCTACTATGATACCTATTGGGGAGCTATCTACGACAAAGATCTTTTCACCGAAAAGGGCTTCTATAGCCTTGACGAATACACCGGTCTTAACGGCGAGGACGGCGACGAAGACGACGAGTTGGGTCCCGACGGAGAGGAAGGAACTTACGATGACGGTCTTCCTGCGACCTGGGAGGATATGAAGATCCTTCTTGACACCATGGCAGATAGCGGTGTTATTCCTTTCACCTGGACGCACAACTACTACACCTATCAGACGGGCTTTTTGAGATACGTTATGGCGTCTTACGAAGGTAAGCACGACTACGAGCTCCGTTACAATATGAATGGTACGGATTCCGACGTTGGAGCAGTTGATTATAAGACGGCATGGAAGCTTGCTGATCAGGAGGGTATAAGAGCGGCAGTTACCGTTGCTCACCACATCGCAAGCAACCCCAAATACTATTCTCAGAAAGCATACTTTGCTTCTCAGGACCATATCGCCGCTCAGGACGAATTTATCCTCAGCGTTAAAGCTTCTGATTCAAAGCCCATTGGATTCTTGATCGAGTCCGGTTGGTGGGAGAACGAGGCTAAGGGTACTTTTGCATCAATGGAAGCAGCCTTTGGTGAGGACTACGGCTACGGCAAGAGAAACTTTGCATGGCTTCCCTTCCCCAAGTTCATCGGAACTGAGGGCATTAAGGATCAGACCAACACTAGAACTACCATGTACGGCGGTGTAGGCACGGGTGGTGGCGGATGGATGCTCAGCAAGAACGTTTCCGAGGAGATCAAGCCTATTGCTCTCGACTTCATTCAGTTCTGTAACACCGAGTCTATGATGGCAAGATTTACCGAGGTTACTGGTATTTGCAGACCCTACGATTATACCATGAGCGATGCTCAGAAGGCAGCTATGACCTCTTACACCAGAACTATCTGGGATAACAGAGAGAGCGAAAACGTTGACACTATCAGATACAAGACCAAAAATCCCCTTATCGTAAACGCATCGAGCTACTTTGCTGATTACGAGTTCCACGCACTTTTACGCGCAGATACGAATAACGAGACGACCTCCAAGAATCCCTTGGACGCATTCCACAACGACGCAACCCTGACCGTTCAGGATTACATCGACGGAATCAAGGCTCGCTACAACAAGGAAAACTGGGAGAGCAATCTCAGCAAATGGTACTATCTCCTTGAAGAATAAGAAGGGAATAAATAATGGAAAAAGCTGTTAAAAGAAAAAGTAGTCCGGCTCAACGTCGTAAGGACTGGATATTTATCCTATCCATAGTTATATGGCCGATCATCTGTTGGTGTACGCTGTATCTTGGAGCAATGGGAAACCAGTTCATAATTACCTTCCAAAACTATGATCCCAAGACCGATACCTTTTATTGGTCGGGATTCAATAACATCGTAGACTTCGTAACGGACGTCGTAGGCGACCCCGAGCTCTCGATGGCAATGAAGAACTCTTTTATATTGTATCTTATCGGCCTACTTATAGATATGCCTATAGCAATTATAGTTGCTTTCTGTATCTATAAGAAGGTATGGGGCGCAGGATTTTTCAAGGTAGTCCTGCTTCTCCCCAGCATGATATCTTCTATTATTTGGGTTCTTATATTCAAGTATTTCGTGGAGTTTGGTCTTCCCAGAGTCCTCGGCGATATCAGCATGAATAGCTTGATAACGACACCGGAAACGGCGTTCGGTACCATGATATTCTACTCCGAATGGATAGGTCTTGCCGGCAACCTGATACTTTACACCGGAGCTATGAGCCGTGTGCCCGTATCTCTCGTAGAATACGGCAAGCTCGACGGACTTGGTGCTCTTAAGGAGCTTTGGTACATAACCGTTCCCCTTATTTTCCCGACCATTACGGTATTTTTGGTCACGGGTGTCGTTGGTATATTCACCAGCTCGAACGCAGCGTACAGCTTCTACGGACAGAATGCGCCTCTTACCGTTTATACCTCGGGATATTATTTCTTTATCAAAATATTCCATGCAACGAACTATGCGGAGTATCCGTACGTTGCCGCATCCAGTACGGTATTTACCTTGGTTGCTACTCCGATCACGCTTTTCGTCAAGTATATGCTCGAGAAGTACGGTCCGAACGTAGAGTATTAAGGAGGTGGGAAAGATGGCAGAAAAGAAAACTTCACTTGAAAAGCTTCAACAAAAATCTGTATTCGGCATAATTTCCACCGTACTTCTTGCGATCTACGCGTTTTTGCTGATATTCCCTCTTTGCTGGGCTCTTATGACGGCAATGAAGGAGAGAATAGACTTCAGACTTAATCCTCTTGGATTCCCTGCTGTGTGGCACCCCGAGAACTTTTTGACCGCTTTCCAAAAGGCGTTCATCGTAGTTAGTACGGAGACTGGTCAGCACACGGCGTATCTTCCCGAGATGTTTATGTGGTCTATAATCTATGCATTCGGTACGACTATTATCAACGTTATGAGCAGATGCTGTACTGCGTACATCATGGCTAAATACAAAAAGTATTGGCTTCCTGCTCTTATGCACAACGTAATCGTAGTTCTCCTTATCGTACCTGACGTAGGTAACCTCGGATCATCACTTCTCGTTTATAAGGCGGTCGGTATATACGACAACCTACCGATGTGGTTCTTGTTTGCGTGCGGATTCACGGGATCCAATACTCTTATAATGTACGCGTCCTTTAGAGGCGTATCGTGGGGATACGCGGAGGCGGCGCTGATAGACGGAGCGAACAACTACACGATCATGTTCAGGATAATGATCCCCATGATCAAGCCCGTTATTCTCGGACTTATGCTCCTTGCGTTCAAGGGATTCTGGAACGATTATTCCGCTCCGATGGTATACCTCCCGAGCTACCCCGTTGTTGCGTACGGACTTTACAGATTCCAGCGTAGCGGTGACAACGCGGTCAGCGTTCCCGTACAGATGGCAGCCAGCGTAATGGTTGCAGCGCCTATAGTATTGATGTACATCATATTCCGTGACCAACTGGTCGGTAATATGAGTATAGGTGGAATTAAAGGTTAGTATACTCAAACTATCCCAATCCATATAGATTAGGAGGAAACATGAAAAAAACCAAGCTTATATTCAGTATAGTGTTGGTTCTTGCACTTATGACAGCCGTTCTCGCTTTTTCGAGTACGGCTGTAGGTGAAAACAACGTTTTTGATGCAGGAAACTTCTACGAGATCGAGGAGAATTACGCGTCTGATTACAGCGTAAGCGGAACTCTTCTCGACGGAGGAAGAAAGGGTACTCTTATCAAAACCTCTGCAAGCGATCAGGCTCTCAAGTTCAAATCAGACCTTGCGGGCAAATTCGAGGTTGAGTTCAGACCCGTTGCAACGACCGCAGGAGTCAGCGATTTTTCGACTATCAATTTCTTTATCCGCTCGAACGACAGCAGATACGGACTTAATCTCTTCTATGCGGCAAGCTACGTTAATGACAAGGGAAGCGTAGTTGCGCCCAAGTACGGAGTAAGACTTGATCTTCCCGAGCGTATATACGGTTGGTCGTCAGAGACCAAGACCGCTGAGGCAGGATCTGATTACACCGGCGAGATAGCTCGTATGGGCTTTGATCCCGACACCAAAGAGGTTTATTGCTTCAACGCAGGCAAAAAGTCTGTTATAGTTGACCTTGACGATGCAAACAGCATGGCTAAGGCTCAGTTCAACACGACTGCTTTATACAAAGGCTTTTCGACCTACAACGTAGAGGTCACGGTATCGGGCGTTAAATCAAGCGCGTCTTTCATTATCTATTCCGTTAACGGACAGAATCTCTCCGGCGCAAATAACGCAGGAGCAGAGGTAGTCGGCACTCCCGCAATTTCTAACGGCGTTGTAAACAAGGAATACGCAATAGCGGACGACGCTATCAAGACCTTTGACTTCTTGGACGGCTTCAAGAGCGAGTTCAAGGGCGAGATCAAGGGTCAGACCCCGAGCGGAGAGGAATTCGTAGTCACGGACAAAAAATTCACTCCCACCGAAAGCGGAACGTATAAGCTTTCCTTTACGGCAGAGGACTCTGAGGGCGTCAAGGGATCGACTAAGGACTGTGAGATCAGGGTGTTTGGAGCAGAGCCTGCTCCCACTCTTACCACGAGCTTCCCTCTTGAGGACGTAACCGTTGCAAAGGATACTATCGTATACTTCCCCTCGGCTAAATCAGAAAGTGCGCTTGACCGCTACAACGAAGCTATCAAGCCCGTGCTTACTATAACCAAGGCAGGCTCAACCGTAACCAGCTACGTCGCAGACGATTACAGCGATTATATGTTTGAGCAGGAGGGAGAGTACACTGTTACGATCTCTGCGACCGACGTTCGTGGAAACGTAGCAGAAAAGAGTGCAAAGGTCACGGTTTCTTCAAGCGCTCCTTATCTTGAGTTTTCTTCTAAATTTGAGAGTGAACAGGTAATAGATACCGTATTTACCATTCCTAACGTTATGGTAACCAACGGTACGGTCAAGACCACGGTGGAATATCCCGACGGACGTACGGCTTCCACTAATTGCTTTGATCTGAACGCTCTCGGCGTACACAAGATCAAATTTGACGTAACGGTCGGAGGAAGCGCTTACCAGTACGTAAGATACATAGTAGTTGAGCGTACCTCGGCTTCTCTTCTCACCAGCTACAGCGCAATAGTTTCTACCCAAGGCTCTGCGCCGGACTATGCGGCAGAGGAGTATCAGGGAGTTATCATCACGGGCTCACGTTCAATGAGCACGGCAAGATGGGCTAATATCGTCAATCTTAAGGACAATACCCTCAACGATATTCTTATCAAGTTCTTCGTTATGCCCGAGGAGCAGGGAACTAAGGAATACAGCAAGTTCCAGATCAGACTCACGGACGCTAACGATCCTTCGAGAGTGCTCACTGTCACCTTTACCGAGGACTCCTACGCAGACGACTACATTATGAAGCTCGCAATCTGCGGAAACAAGGACGGCATTTATTCCCCTATCCCAAGTCTTCGTATGAGCCCATACGGCGCGTTTAACAGCAGAAATTACGGCTGGTATCCCGCTATTGATACCACGATCTATTACGACTGGGAGACCAATACCCTCTACGGTAGTCTTCCTAACCACAATAACTCCAAGGCGCTCAAGACCAAGCTCGTTAGACTGGACGACGAATCAGTTCTTGGCGCAGGTAACGCATTCCCCGGATTTACCACGGGTGAGGTTTATCTCGACGTATCTTTCGTAAACCTTTCGTCGTCTTCTCCCGATATGCTTATTATGAACGTGGACGGACAAGACCTTTCGACCAAATACGTTGAGGACACTACCGCTCCGTATTTCTGCGTGGACTACGACGGAAACAGCGAGGACAATCTTCCTAAGGGTATCGTAAATCAGGAATATCCCCTTTATAAGGCGGTTGCCCGTGATACCGTAGACGGACTTTGCGCAGATCCTGACGTTAAGATCTATTACTATGATGAAAACGGTTCAAGAAGCCGTTATATGAAGTTCTCCGAGACGACCTTTACCCCTGACA
>JAZQYC010000249.1:0-1699 GCA_045633285.1 Clostridia bacterium
TGATCTCGCAGGGCAAGCTTTTCGGCGCGCTGATATCAACGGGTACTCGTGCTCTTATCGGCTTTATCATAGCCCTTTTACTCGGCGGAGCGCTGGGCACGCTTGCTTACCTATACAAGGGAGTACGCTACGGACTATCACCTCTTATAACGGCTTTAAGGTCAGTTCCGACGATGAGCATAATTCTCGTTGCCATCATTTGGCTCTCCCCAGGTGTCAGCCCCGTGCTTATAGGTTTTTTGATAATATTCCCCACCCTGTACGAAACGACCTACAGCGCCCTTTTGGGAATCGATCCTAAGCTTATAGAAATGAGCAAGGTCTATAGAATCAGCAAGGCAAAAATGATAAAGTCCTTGTATCTCCCCTCTATTAGAAAAAGCGTTTTGTCAGGCGCGCGCTCTGCAATTTCTCTGAACGTCAAGGTCGTGATCGCAGGCGAGGTGCTCGCCTATACTGCAGGAAGTATAGGAATGCAAATGTATATAGCACAGCTCTCCATAGCCACGGCAACGCTCTTTGGCTGGACGGTATACGCAGTACTGCTCTCTTTTCTCTTCGAGCTCTTAATAATCGGAATAGACTCCCTCACCGATCCCGTAAGGCGGAGAAACAGGAAAAGATCAAGGTTAAAAACTAGTAACTTTTAAAGCCTTAGCTTTAACTTGTTAAAAATTAGACATGAAGCTATATTTGCTCCAAATAGTTGTGTTTTTCACAACTTTCTGGAGCAAATATCTGTTTTTGCGAGCTTGGTATCATTCTAGACGGTTAAAAAGCCTATCGATAAAACGAAGTGTGGTATATCATCAAGCCGTAGTCAATGCACGCTAAAGCGTGATGATATACAAGGACGGCTTCTCCGTCCTTGATGATATACACCTCGCTTGCTCGGTGATGATATACCAAGCCTACGGCTTGGATAAACAAAAAACGCACCTTTGTCTGTAGACAAAAGTGCGTTCTTTGTTGGCAGGAGCAGTCGGAATTGAACCAACACCGTTGGAGTCAGAGGCCAACGTGCTACCACTACACCATGCTCCATCGCAACGGTCACTATTATATATCATTTATTTTATTTTTGCAAGCGTTTTGAACGGTTTTTTCAGTTATTTTCTTCTTTTTTGCATTCGTTGCACTCTTTACTCTTGCTTTCCTTTTTTGACCCGATCGAAAGCTTGACTATATACGACACGATAACGAGCAATATCAAGCCCGCAAGAGCGTAGATAATGATATCGATATAATCGGCAAAGAGCTTTCCAAGGACGAATATTATTGTGGACGCAATGAGGTTTCCGCAAGCTACGGCTATCATAGTCTGCTTGAAGCTCATTCCAAGAAATACCGCTATTGCAGTACCCGTCCAAGTTCCCGTCAAGGGAAGAGGAATAGCAATGAATCCTGCAACGCCTATAGTCTTGACCTTGCCTGCCGTCTTTTCGCTCTGCTCTTTTTCTGCTTTAGCGCTGATTCCTGCTGATTTTTCAAGGATAATTGCCTCTATCTTATCAACGAACCTTTTGAACCATTTGATCTTTTTGAGAAGCTCAAGCACGGGACGAAGGATAAAAAAGAGCACCACACTGACCAAGGTCGAGCCTAACCACGAAAGTAGCCACACGAGATAATCGTTGATAGGCATACCCCCGAGACCTATAAGAATCGATCCCCTCAGCTCCACAAAAGGAACCGCGGA
>JAZQYC010000250.1:0-2634 GCA_045633285.1 Clostridia bacterium
ACTCAGCAAATTGCAGAGATCGTAAGACAAGTCCCTGGTATTCACGGTATAGGCGGATGCTGTGGAACGGATGAGAGATTCATCTCTGCAATCAGTCAAACGGAATTTGAGCTTTGCTCAAAGAAACGCAAGATTCCTGCGCCAGCTCTTTGTTCTGCTCAAAGTGTCGTTAGCTTTGACGATTTCGTAGTAATAGGCGAAAGGCTAAATCCCACGGGCAAGCCCACCTTAAAAAGAGCCTTGATGACCTTTGATTTAGATTATATTTATTCATTATGCTCTGAGCAGATTGCGGTTGGCGCTAAGGTGCTTGACGTTAACGTTGGTATGGCCGACTCGGACGAGCTTGGAATAATGGGCGAGGTTACGGAATATTTATCAGGTAAGGTATCCGTACCTCTTTGTATAGACACGACTAAGCCCGAGGTTTTGGAGTGTGCGCTCAGAAGAACGTGCGGTTGCGTGCTTATAAATTCGGTCAATGGTGATCGCAAATCAATGGAGACCGTGCTTCCGCTTGCAAAAAAATACGGAGCAATGGTTATAGGTCTGTGTTTAGATGAAAAGGGTATACCAGACGCACCCAAAAAGAGAGTAGATATTGCAACCCGCATACGCAAAAACGCTTTGGGATACGGTATAGATCCCGATAAGCTACTTTTTGACGGCTTAACTATGGCGATCAGCGTAAATACTGAGAACGCATCTACTACGCTCAAAACTCTTAAGATGCTTAAAAGTAACGGACTAAAGACTGTCCTTGGACTATCTAACGTGTCGTTTGGTCTACCTCAAAGAGATAGGATAAATTCTACTTTTTATTATCTTGCAAAGCAGGCGGGATTATCCTCTGCGATAGTAAATCCTGCACTTTCTCCAAGTGGAGAGGACGAGATCTCCCGTAACGCCGTAATGGGTATGGACAAGAACTGTCAGGCATATATCACGGCATACTCTGCCGAGAGCAAGATAATGGATAAAAAGACCGAGCATACGCTAAAGGATTGCGTATATTTCGGTTTATCAGGCGAGGGATTGGAACTTATTAAAGAGATATGTACCGAGCAGAATTACCAAAAGATAATCGACGAGGAGATTATCACTGGACTCAACGAGCTCGGCAACGATTTTGAGAGTGGAAAATGCTTCTTGCCAGGTCTTATGTCGGGAGCAGACGCAGCGAGAGTAATGCTCGATTATATTAGAGAGAATTATCTTAAAGGCTCAACGAGTGAGGGCGCGCCCGTTATTCTTGCAACGGTCAAAGGTGATATACACGACATCGGTAAAAATATTGTTAAGGCAGTTTTATCTAATTACGGTTATAGGGTAATTGACCTTGGCAGAGACGTATCGGTCGAGACCATTGTAAACGCTATCGAGCAGGTCGATCCCATTGCGGTTGGCTTATCGGCTCTTATGACGACTACTCTTGATAGTATGGAGACCACTACGCTCAAGATCAAGGAATTGTATCCCGATCTTCCGATAATGCTTGGAGGAGCTGTTGTAAGCGGAGAATTCGCGAGAAGAATTGGGGCACTTTATTCAGAAAATGCGCAGGATTGCGTTAAGCTTTTAAAAAGTCTTGAGGAATAGGAGATAACGAATGAGAAAAATAGCTGTAGACCTTGGTGACGTCAGAATCGGTCTAGCAACGAGTGATATCATGGGTATCATTGCAAGCGGTAGCGAGACTTATAACAGACGCACGGAGGAAGAGGATATTAAATATATCGCAGATTTTGCAAAAAAAGCAGAGGCTGATACCATAGTAATAGGTCTTCCTGTCAATATGGATGGAACTGAGGGCGAAAGAGCTATGCTATCTCGCGAGTTTGGTGAAAAGCTAAAGCCTTACGTTGATTGCAGAATCGTATTTGAGGACGAAAGGCTCACCTCGAAAAGCGCAGAGCGCATGCTTATATCTGCAGACGTGAGACGTGATAAAAGAAAGAAGGTTATAGACAAAATAGCAGCTGCAATTATTTTACAGAGCTATCTTGACAAAAATAGATAAATAAATCGGAGGTAACTATTATGGCAAAGGAAGTTGTTGAGATGAACGACGAGCTTGAAGAATGCGAGATCATTACGCTCGTTAACGACGCAGGTGAGGAGAAAGATTTTCTCCACGTAGGAACTTACGAATACGATAATGAATGGTACGTATTCTTGCAGGATAAGGAGGATGCTGACGCATGCGCCTCAGGCGAGTCCGACGAGTGTCCCGTATATATCTACAAGATTGTAGGTGACGAGGAGAACGAACAGCTCGAGCCCGTAGAAGACGATGCACTTGCTGAAAAAATTTACGACGAGTTCATGAATTTTATGGATGAGGAAGAAGAATAATTTTATTTTAAAGCGCAGGAAAGTTATTCCTGCGCTTTTGTATTATATAAATACAAATAACTGCATAAAAGCTCTATTTCCTTGACTATATGCACTATTTATGCTAAAATAACTCTATCATTTTTTTACAAAAGGAATATATATGAAAAATCCTGAAATATTCGTTGTAATGGTGCTATATATGTGCGCCGTAATCGGTATCGGAGTCTATTTTTATAGAAAGTCTCAAAAGAGTTCCGAGAACTATTTTTTAGGAGGTCGTTCGCTTGGTCCTTGGGT
>JAZQYC010000251.1:0-3039 GCA_045633285.1 Clostridia bacterium
TGCTGAATATACGGGAGTAGCAACTACTCCTCCTCCGATTTCTTCTACTTCTACCTCGTAGCTTACTCCGTCTACGGTTACGTTAAATTTACGCATAATTATCCTCCGATTAAAGTTTTCTGATTTTTCTTACGACAAAACGTACGTTTGGTCTGTCAAAAGCAGCGACCGCAAGAGCTGCGGTGATAGCTGCAACGATTCTCTTTGCGTCCTCATCGGGACGATCTGCCATTATTTCTAGGGGCTTGACTTCGGGAGCTTCAACGATCTGCTCTACGTTATCTGCAACACTACAATCTTTACTCGATTCAATGCGAGAAAGAACGTAGCTGAATAGATAAATACATCCGATCAAAAGCGCAAGAACGAGAAAAACGATTCCCATTCCGATTATCGACGATATACCGCTTACGGAAAGATTATCAAGCGTAGATTGATCAGCCGTCTCTGCTAATAATAACAAGTTGTTCATAGCTACCTCTTAAAGCATCTGAAGCACGCTGATAACGTGAGGACGAAGCATTGCAGGCTCTACGATATTATCAATATATCCTTCCTTTGCCGACTCAAATACGTTTGCTCCGTCAGCGTATCGCTTAGCGATCTTTTCTCTGTCTGATACGGGATCTTTGGTTGATTTTGCCATCTCGTCAGAATAGAAAATATCTACTGCAAGCTCGGGCGTTACGGGTGAAACTACAGCGTCAGGAAGAGCAAATACGTAATCAAATCCTGCGCTCTTGCTTGCAAATGCCGTATACGACGCGCCGATTGCATCTCCCATAATAACGGCAATCTTTGCGCTATCCGAGGTCGTGATTGCATAGAAAAGATCGGAAAGAGCATAAACTGCACCACTCAGCTCGTTCTCTTTGTCAGAGCTGACAACGCCGGAATTAACGAACGTAATAAGAGCAATACCAAAGCTATCAAGATAATTGATAAATCTCGTTGCCTTGCGAATACCCTTTGAGGATAGCTCGCCTTTGGTTGCAAGGAATCCAACTACCTTTTCTCCAAGTCTTCCAAGAGCGCATACGACGTCTCCTGTTTTTTCTCCAACTATTAAGTAATCGCTCTCGTCACAAATAGACGAAAGGAGCTCGTCTACAGTCGAATCAGCTGATACGCCGATCTGTCTATTGAAATCGTCCTCAGTCGCAATAATTGCAGAGCCGTTATCCGCGGGAACGTAAGATAAAAGCTTTCTGACGATTCCAGCGCATTCAGCGTCAGATTCGGGAGCAAAATGTACGTTTCCTGCTGAAAGCATTGCCTTTGCTCCGATAAGCTCGCTAACCTTTCCGCTGTGACGAGCTTTTGCCGAGATCATCATTGGTGAGCCTACGCAATAAGCTGAATCAGGCATAGCAATAACGAAATCAGCAAGCGCGCAATACGCTGACTGAAGTCCGACTGCATTACCCTTGACGATACAAATATGCGGTACTCTTCCTGCAACCTGAGATGCAGCGGAAATTATAGATGCGTACGCTTCCATAACGCCAGCTCCTTCTCCAAGTCTTGCGCCGTTTGAATCAATTATAGATACGATGGGTGCGCCTGCGCGAAGAGCCTTGTCAATGCACTTGCAGATTTTTTCCGCGCCTGCTTTTCCAAGACTTCCGCCCATAAGGGAAGAATTCTGCGCAATAAAATAAACGGGCGCACAATCGACAGTAGCAAAGCCTGTCAGTACACCCTCGCAAATAACGGTCTTTTCGTCAAGGAAAGATTTGCCGGACAAAAAAGCATCGGTCTCAACGAAGCTGAGATCGTCAATCATGAGATTGATGAAATTCCTGACGGTTTTGAATGAAGCATCGACGTCATTTCTGAACGCAGATAATTGTTCCATTCTGTTCATAGTAATCCTCCGTAGTTGTAAATAAAGATATACAGTAGAAAATTATCGTTTTTCAATAAAAAAACAACAACTTCAACTTTCACCAAAATAATTATATTACATAATTATGTCAAAAGCAAGTAAAAATCAAAATATCTTTTAAATTATTTTTTTTCATTGAAAAAATAGTATCAGAATGCGCCAAAGGTTTACAAGTTTGTTGGAATTTGTTATAATAAATCTATGAGTTCAAATTACGTTGAAAGCAGGGACAAAACCAATACCATTAAGCTTAGAGCCGTGCTCAGAGAGCTACCTGAATTTTGCTCAGAGTATTTCGTTGGAATAAGCAGTAGGACTAGCGTTCTGACGAGACTTAATTACGCCTACGATCTCAGAACGTTCTTTAATTATTTAACCAATGAGGTTCGAAAATTCAAGGACGTCGACGCATACGACTTCACACTCTCCCATCTCATGCAGGTAACCTCAAGAGATATTGAAAATTTTATCGACTATATATCATTATATAATAACGGAGACAGAGAACGCACCAATAAGGATACGGGCAAATACCGTAAGCTTGCAGCCGTTCGAAGTCTATTCAAGTTTTTATATACGCACGACAGACTGTCAAACGACGTTGCGTCTAAGGTTGCTATGCCCAAGCTTCACGAAAAAGAGATCATAAGGCTCGAAGTCAACGAGGTTGCGGCAATTCTTGACGAAGCGGAGTCAGGTAGTAAGCTTACCAATAAACAAAGAGATTTTCATAGAATCAATTCTGTTCGTGACGTTGCAATCCTTACCCTCTTTTTGGGTACGGGTATTCGTATAAGCGAGCTCGTTGGTCTGAACGTTGACGATATTGATTTTGATAACTACGCCTTTACCGTCACAAGAAAAGGCGGAAGCAGAGCAGTTTTGTATTTTTCAGAAGAGGTCGCTAATGCTCTCAGCGAATACATAGAGCTTAGAAAGGTAGATAAAGAGATTCCGACTAGCGAAAACGCATTGTTTATTTCCATACAAAAGAAAAGACTTAGCGCAAGAGCGGTAGAAAATCTCGTAAAAAAATACAGTAGACTTATCTCCCCTCTCAAAAAAATAACGCCACACAAGTTACGTAGCACTTACGGCACGAGCTTGTATCGCGAGACTCAAGATATCTACGTAGTTGCAGAGGTCCTTGG
>JAZQYC010000252.1:0-3486 GCA_045633285.1 Clostridia bacterium
CCTGCATATCACGAGCAGGATGATCCTTAGGAATATTGAGTGCCTGAAAATTATAATAGTCAGTCTCGATCTCTGGTCCTTCTCTAACCTCAAATCCCATACCGATAAAAATATCGCAAATCGTATTTTTAATATGAGTAAGAGGATGAAGAGCGCCCGTCTTCACCTTTTTTGCAGGCTCGGTAACGTCGATTTTTTCAGCAATTATTCTAGCCTTTTTCTCTGCTTCCTTGAGCGCAAGCTCCTTTTCTAAAATAATAGCCTCGATTTTTTGACGACCCTCGTTAACAAGCTTACCAAAGGCAGGCTTTTCAGCAGGCGGAACGTCCTTAAGACCCTTTAAAATCGCAGTAAGCTCACCGCTTTTTCCGAGAAACTTCACCTTGACGTCGTTAAGCTCGTTGATCGTGCTTGCACTTTTAACCGCGCTTTCAGCTTCGATTACGACGCCTTTCAATTTTTCTAGCATAAATACCTCCAAAATATAAAAAAATCCACCCTACGCATAGGGCGGATAAAAATCCACGGTACCACCTAATTTGCCGAAAATCGGCATCTCTCTAGTCTTAACGCAACCATACGGCTCGCACTACTCCATTCACACGAGCAACTCAAAAGCGAAGGTTCGCTTTTCCTGATTTTCGGTCACCTCACAGCCTACGAATGACCGTCTCTGTATAAATCACTTGGAAAAACTACTGAACTTTTTCATCGTTTTGTTTAATTTAACATAATAAAAGAAATTTGTCAACAGATATGGATAAATATAGCATAAATAGTAGCATTATTCAGGTAAAAGATCTATCATTCCATTTATCTTTCCTACACTCAGATAGGTATCGGGCACTTTGCCGATCAGAACGCTCTCGCTGATCAGCACCTCTTGCTCCGTTCTAATCAAGCTGTTTGATGCAGGAATTATAAGACTAACGTCCGAAATTATCTTAACGTAAATTTTATGCAAGGTATGATTGATCCCTGCCGATACAAACTCCGAGGTAAACGTACAGTCCACGTATCCAGCCGATACGAAATTTACAATTATTTCAGGTCCTTGCCCTGCGATCACCACGGAGTTTAAAAAAGCTCCTAACGGAATGCTTATACCCTTTTTGCTGAGCTTATCAATGTTTTGCTGAGCAATACCTGAAATCTGACGTGCAAGCAGGTTAATTTTTGCCGTCTTTGCAGAAATTGCGGTAATATTTCCGTTTGAATCCTTGTGTACGTCCATCAGCTCATCATAGTCCACGCCGTCGTTGATAACTAAGGAAATTGCAACGTTTGAAGCCCCAATAGTTAGCGCCTCGACCTTGGTTTCACAATAGTCCATAACTATTGGCGCGACGTTACTTTCAAAATATGCGCCGAGCAAAGTAATTACAAGCACGACGCATAACAAAAATATTAATAATCTTCTTTTTAACGACGATTTTTTCCTCATATCAAAGTATATGAGAAAGGTCGTTTTATATGAATCAGGACTTATTTCTGGAATTAAAAATCAACGCCATCAAAAAGCCTATAATGATCGCAGCGGAAAGTCCCGCCGTAGCAGCCTTTATTCCACCCGTCAAAGCACCGAATAATCCCTGCTCTCTCGCTGCTTCCATTGCGCCCTTTGCTAGTATACTTCCAAAGCCACAGATCGGAACGGTAGCTCCCGCACCTCCAAACTCCTTGATATATTGAAAAAGTCCAACCGTTTCAAGCACTACCCCTGCAAGCAAGAAAGAAACAAGAATTCTTGCAGGAGTCATCTTAGTCAGATTTAAAAGCACCTGACCGATCATACATATTAAACCACCAACTAAAAATACCTGTAGATATCTCAAAACAATATCCATATTCACCTCATATATTCTCTATACAAACAGCCTGAGCAATAGCAGGAATGCTTTCTCCCTGCAAAGAGCTATCCTTACTCATAAGAGCACCCGTCGGAAGAAACAAAACTCTGTTAATTTCTCTGTTTTTAAGCTTTTTCCACACAAAAGAGTTAAAAACCGACGCAGAACACCCTGCTCCGCTTCCCCCTTGATATCTTTTTGTGTCATCACCGTAAATTTCCGCACCACAATCAAAATAGTTCGATCCTAGAACCAGATCGTCCGATTTGCACAAAGCGCGAAGAAGCTCGCTTCCGTATTTTCCAAGATCTCCCGAAACTATATAGTCGTAATACGAGGGATCACGTCCCGTCTCAAAGAAATGTCTAATTAGAGTATGCGCGGCAGCCGGAGCCATCGCTGCTCCCATATCGTTTGCGTCCGACACCTCGTAATCAATTATCTTGCCAAGAGTAGCACACGTTATACTCGGTCCGTCACCGTGGCTTGATAGGACTAAACTTCCGGCGGCGGTAACCGTCCATTGCGAAAGTGGCGTACGAGGAGTACCAAGCTCAAGAGGAAATCTGTATTGTCTCTCTGCGCTACTGAAATGACTGCTTGTTGCGCAAACCACGTTCTCAAAATATCCCCCTGAAATTAAAAGACTTCCAACTATCATGCTTTCAGCATAAGTCGAGCAAGCGCTGTATAATCCAAGAAATACGGTATCAAATTCTCTTGCCGCGTAGCTTGACGATACGATCTGATTAAGAAGATCTCCGCTCAAAATTGCTCCCACGTCACATTCTGATATACCCACCGATTTCATTGCTCCCGATATTGCGCATTTATGCATTTTGCATTCTGTTTTTTCAAAGGACTGTTCACCCCATTCGCACGAGCTCATAATCTCGTCAAAATATTTCCCAAAAGGTCCTTTTCCCTCAGACGGTCCAACGACTGAATACGTTCCCGTAATCTTTACGGGATTTTGAAAGTAAATAGTTTCTTTTTTCATAAGCCCATTAGTGCAAGCAATCCCGAAACAAAGGACGCAAATACACCGAGCACGATAATCGGTCCGGCAATTACGAACATTTTCGAGCAAATTCCAAGCACGATACCCTCCTTTTTAAATTCCATTGCAGGCGATACTATAGAGTTTGCAAATCCCGTGATCGGCACGATCGAGCCACCTCCGGCAAAATTTCCGATATCGTCATACACGCCTATACCCGTAAGCAATGCTCCTAAAAAAATCAAGGTTATACTTACGATACCCGATATCGTATCCTTGTCAAATTGAGGAAACAAAGGCTTAGCCATATCGTTTAGAAACTCTCCGAAACAGCATATCAAGCCCCCCACTAAAAAAGCAGCAACCATAGTTTTTAGATGCTTACTTCTTGGCGCAGTTTTCGCAACTAACTCTCTGTATTCTTGTTTACTCAGCATTTTTTTCTTGCTCCTTTGGCTTTTTTACAAAGCTCTCTACGTCTTCAATATTTTTATTAAAATCGAAATAAATTTGACTTTTCATAGATTGAGTATTATAAAAAAACGCGAATTATATACCAATTCGCGTTAAATATCTTTTATTATTTTTAAGCCATAACCGAGAAGATTTTACCAAATATTAAGTTTTGTAAATATG
>JAZQYC010000253.1:0-11738 GCA_045633285.1 Clostridia bacterium
AGGCGGATATCGGACTGATGGGACCTGAGGCGGCTATATACATCTATAACGAGGGCAGATCGGATTATCCCGTGATATTCGGCCAGCTTACGAGAAAGGACGGCTCCTTTATCGTCGCAAGAGAAAGCTCGGGAGATTTCAAGTGGTCTGATATGACTAACAAGGAGATCCTCGGTGGCAGACGTGGCGGAGCTCCTGCTATGGCTCTTGAATACGCTCTCAAGAAAAACGGACTCGTGGACAAAACCAATATTACTGTCAATTACGACGTACAATATGATCTGATGACGAGCGCGTTTGACTCGGGCGTTGGAGACTACTGCACGATGTTTGAGCCGGCTGCAAGCAATTTCTGCGCTGCGGGCAAGGGCAAGATCGTAGCATCGGTCGGTCAAATGGCAGGCGATATGCCGTCCACCGCTTTT
Source organism: Clostridia bacterium (assembly GCA_045633285.1). Classification (GTDB taxonomy): domain Bacteria; phylum Bacillota; class Clostridia; order Christensenellales; family RUG350; genus RGIG2224. The sequence goes on from JAZQYC010000253.1 coordinate 426, forward strand.
ATGGCTACCAAGAGCTATATGGAGAAAAATTCGCAAAAGGTGGAAAAATTCATGAAAGCCGTTAAAAAGGGTATGGATTACGTCTCTACTCACTCCCCCGAGGAGATCGCAGAGAGCTTAAAGGCTTCCTTTGACGGCACGAGCGTAGAGGTGCTTGCAAGCGCTATTAAGAGCTACAAGGATATAAACGCATACATGGATACTCCCGTAATGAAAAAAGCGGATTTTGAAAGATTGCAGGATGTTATCATTGATGCAGGCGTCATGACCAAGCGCGCCGTCTTTGAAGACGTCGTAGATAATTCGGTTGCAAATAAGGTCTGATAAAGGAGCATTATGAAAGCATTTCTCGAACTTGACAAAGTATCCTATACCTATCACAGCAAGGAGGGCGACACCAAAGCCCTCGAAGACGTTACTCTGTCGGTCCGTGAAAAGGAATTTTTTGGAATATGCGGGCCGAGTGGCTCGGGCAAAACTACGATATTATCCCTGATCGCAGGGCTATTATCTCCCGAAAAAGGTACTATTACACTTTCAGGAAAGCCCGTTTTGGAATCGCGCTCAGATATCGGATACATGCTACAAAAGGATCATCTTTTTGAGTGGCGTACGGTTGAGGAAAACGTCTCCCTCGGGCTCGAAATAAAAAAGGATAAATCAGAAAAAAGCCGTGCAAGAGTGCTTGATCTGCTGAATAAATACGGTTTATACGAATTCAAGGACAAATACCCCTCCTCTCTCAGCGGTGGAATGCGCCAAAGAGTAGCACTTATCCGTACGCTCGCTCTGTCTCCGAGAATACTTCTTCTCGACGAGCCCTTTTCTGCGCTTGACTACGTCACCAGAATTTCCGTTCAGAGCGACGTGTACAGGATAATCAAAAGCGAAAATATCACTACCGTGCTTATATCCCACGATATATCTGAGGCTATAAGCCTGTCGGACAGAATCGCTATGCTCTCTCCCCGTCCTGCCAAGGTCAAAAAAATATTCGACGTGGATATTCCCGGGAATAGCCCTATGGACAAAAGAAATAGCCCCTTATTTCCATCTGTTTTTGAGGAGATATGGAGGGAGTTGGAGGTGAAAAATGAATAAAAATCTTAGCGGACGGGAGCTTTATTTGTCAAAAATAAAAAGACGAAAGATCGTCATAAATATCTGGCGATGGGGACTACTAGTTGCGCTTATTGCCCTTTGGGAAATACTTGCAACGGTAGGCGTAATAGACGCGTTCATTATGAGCTCCCCCTCCCGTATGATCAATACTGTATCCGAGCTTATCTCAGACGGAAGCCTGTTTTATCATATAGGCGTTACGCTTTACGAAACGGTAGCCGGCTTTCTGATTGCAACCGCTCTCGGCACGCTGATAGCTATTGCCTTTTGGTGGTGGAGCACGCTGAGTGAGGCTCTCGAGCCGTACGTAGTCGTTTTGAACGCTCTGCCAAAGATCGCTCTCGGTCCTATCATAATCATCTGGGTCGGAGCAGGCACTAGCGCAATTATCACTATGGCGGTGCTGGTATGCCTGATAATCACCGTTATTTCTATGCAAAACGCCTTTTCCTCTATCGAAAAGGACAAATTGCTCTTGATGAGGACGATGCACGCTACCAAAATGCAAACGCTTTTTAAGCTCGTTTTACCTGCAAGTCTTCCTGCCTTTATTGCAACGCTCAAGATAAACGTCGGGCTTGCTTGGGTGGGAAGCATCATAGGAGAATACCTCGTCTCAAAGGCTGGACTTGGTTATCTTATCGTGTACGGAGGTCAGATATTCAAGCTTGATCTCGTGATGAGCAGTACGGTTATTCTTTGCGCCTTAGCAGGAGGAATGTATGCGCTCGTTGCTCTTCTTGAAAAGAAGACCTCCCCCAAATAATCTCAACGTGGCGTAGGCAGTACTGACTACGCCACAATACCCTATCACGGGATAAGCTTCTCTCACTACGTCAGAAAAGCACACCGCGCTTCCAAAAAAGGCTATAGCGCACAAAATACCTACCCTCAATAGACCTCTTGCATAGCTTTTATCCCCTCCGAGCATAATTTTTACGTCGGACAGCATAGTCGTAAAAACGGCAAGATATACGCCTATCGAGCATACCACGCCAAGCCCGACCTCGTTTGCCATAGAGAGCATTGGCATAGAATCTCCCGTTTTTTCTACCGTTTTTTTGATGCAAAGCATAAGAGCAAGCATAATAGCCGTAGTTAAAAATGCAGACAATTTTATCTGCCTTTTCGTCATATCTCTTCCGCATTCCTCGAGCATTATACCTGCGCTGAATATATTCATCGACGCATACAAAAAGGCAGGCATAGCGTTTGCCCCTCCTATATCTATCCGAGCCGTATCACAAGCAAGGTATATCGCCACCGTAAAAACTATTATAACGGGTACGAGAAAGGCGTTAACTCCGGCTATCATCTTGTTATCCCTTTTAGCAAGCATTAAGCATAGAAAAAAGGTTGCCATACCACCACCATATAGAGAAAAGGCGTCGAATACGATTTTTTCCGCCGCCGAGCACATAGCAACGAGCGATATTCCAACAACCAAAAAGCTGGTAGCGTCCTTACTCTTATTAAGTAGTGGAGGAAGCTTGACGGGAGCTTTTCTTCCAACGCTCAGAAAAAGAGTACAAAGTAGTCCGAAAAAGATCGCAGAAAGCACTACGGTAAGATCGCTCTCTCCCATAAAGTACAATCTGATCTCCTCGCCCGTTGCAAATCCTGCTCCTATCACCGTGCCTATAAACAGACCGCTCGCACGGAAAGCGTATAAAAAATCCCTCACGCAACATCTTATGCGGAGGGATATTTTTTTAGACTATATCGTCGTCGTTCATCTCGCTTATCTGCTTGAGCTTGGTTCTCGTGATCTTTTTGGGCGTATTGATCTGAACGTCGTTTATCATAAGAGCAAACTCACAGCCGAGAAAATGCGCCGCCTTTTCGCTCATAACTATACGGCTGAGATATATCTTCAGATAATCCATAACCGAGGAGGAATTATCCATATAAATTCTGCTGATTATTTTTTTGTTTTCCTTATCTATCTGAACGAAGCTCTTTCTGATAGAAAAATTCACCCTGTCGTGTATGTCACCCGGATCTATTCTATCTCTTAACACCCTCGTTCTATGAGCGTCCGCCTTATCAGCAATTATAAGCGCTGCCGTCACGGTAGATACGACTGAGCCTATCTCCTCCTCGTGATTTCCGACCGCCGTTATGACCTTGATCGCAGATTCCGTGCTTAAACCTATTCTTTTGAGTATAGGATAAACGAGTGAAGCCGAGGTTACGCCGTGGTTACATCTTGATACGGAATTGCCGATATCGTGTACGTAGCCTGCTATTCTTGCAAGATCTACGTCCTCCTCGCTGTATCCAAGCTCACGGAGTATCTTGCCCGCGGTAGAGGAAACGTACATAGCGTGGCGTATACCGTGCTCCGTGTATTGCATAGCGCGAAGCGCCTCGCCTGAGGCTGAAATAAAGCTTGCTATCTCCTCGTCCTTTCTTACCTTTTCAAAGAATTTCATATCTGTCCCCTTTTCACAACCTGATATTTTTTGTCCTTATCCATTTCACCGCCAAGCATCTCAACGGCATTTCTGAGCTCCATGAACTCGTAATAATCCATTATATGCTTATCAGCGTAATCAAGAAGCAATTCTATAGCCTCCTCGTTGCCGTATTTGCCAAGATAGTTGCAGTAGATATGACGCATTTCGTCCTCTCTTTCAAAAAGCTTGACTATCCATGAATATATTCTGTCGTTGCCGGGGTATACGTACAAAACGTCCACGAAATTGCGCTGAGTCACCTCGTCAACGTCGTCTATTCTGCTGAGTATGTCGGGAACTACCTCGGGGTGAGTGCCGTCGGAGAGCATCTCGATAGCAAGCTCCACAAGCGCTGGGTCGCTGTCCGGACTTGATATGATATCAACGAGAAGCTTATCTCCCTTTTTAGATCCCGTGTCCTTCAAAATAGCACAAGCAGGCGGAGCGTAATCGGGATAATCCTTGATAATACTGATGAGCGTATCTACCTCGTTTTCGGTGCAGTTTTCAGCTATAAGTCCGCTGATCTCCTCACCGTTTTGGATATATCCCATAAGGTATTCGCCGAGCTTACCCTCTGCCTTCAGATTATCCACGAAATCCTTGGGAGATGCTCCTCCAAGCTCTGCCTCGGGCTCGGTGAGCCATTCTATGTATTTTGCAGGTATAGTGCGCTCTATAGCGTCAGGCTTCATTTTGCCCATTACTCCTGCAAGATATTTCTCGAGATATTTGTCAAACAACGCATCGAAATCAACAGTCTTCATTTTTCTCTTCCTCACTCAGGTATTTCGTATATTTTTTGAGTGTGCTTTCTGATATCGCAAAGATATTGCACAGCTCTTTTTCTTTATAATTTTCTTCCTCAAACGCTTTTGCAAAAAGCACCGCTCCAAGCGCGTACGGTGAGCGCAGATATCCCTTGGGCGCGCTTAAGACCTTCGCTCTCACCTCTTCAGCTGATTGAGCTAAGCGCTTTTCGAATCCGTCTGCGGACAAAAACGCCTTGATATATGCGTATGCAAAGGCATCGGTATACAGCACGGCGTTATCCTCGCCTGGGAGTATATCAGTCTCGTAATTATTAGGATATACGGGCTTAGATAAAAGCACGGTTGCTCCTTGAAGAAGCTGTATCTCTCTACCGTACGATCCGAGAAGCAAAGCCCTTAAACACTTGCACTTGATCTCGTCACCAGCGTAAAAGTCCCTCATTATCTCCTTAACGAGTCCTATACATCTCTCGTCCTGAGTCTGCACTAAGCGGAAAAGCATAGTCTCGTCGTCCTCTTCGCCGTATCTGACGCCCGAGGTGAGATACCATTGCAAGAGCCTGTAATTTCTCTCGCTTCTCATAAGGAGAATAAATCTATCAAAATCAAACCCTTGATCGCCGTCAAGATAGAACCAGCTTCTGACCTCGGCTATCACGGCAAGAGCCATTCCACCCGAAAGATTTACCGAATAGTCAAGCTTACTTGCTCCTCTGTGCATGATCTCGGACAAAACGGTAAGGTACGCGCCGTCCTTTTTGTAAAGCTTTTGCGCGTCACGGATAGTACGCTTTGCCTTGTCCGTATTACCGTTGTTGTGATATGCGATAGCAAGGAGTATAAGAGAACTTTTTTCATATCTGCGCTCGTCTAATTTTTCAAAATACTCTATAGCGTCTGCGTGTCTGTTTGCCTGACACATTGCAAGTGCGATCTTGACGACGAGGTCAAGGTCTGCAACGTCTATGCTTTTGAGTCTTTTTACCGTGTTTTCCTCTTTTTCGGAAAGACCGAGAGCGTTGTAGCACACCACGAGCGTACTCATTGCAAAAAGGTTATCCTCTTCCTTTGAGAGTATCTCCTCACACTCTCTCATAGCTATCTCGGGAGACCCCTCGAGAAGGTATATAAGCGCAACGTAGTTCCTTGCCTCAACGTATAAAGGCGAGGACGGAGTAAAGGACTCAAAGTAAGGAAGAGCCCGCTCTGGATTGGTGCGGATCATCTCTATTTTGTCGCTGTCAAATTCCTTTTGCTCCTTTTTTCCTACGAAAACGAAGCCTTTGTCTGGAAGATTGCTCTCCGAAAACTCCGAAATAGCCGTACCAAGCTCCTCGACTACACCCTCGGGAAGAGTATCAGCAAAGGTGGGATTATTATAAAATATCTCCTTGAAATATTCCGCTGAGTCCTCGTCAAAGCCAAGCAAAAAAGACGATCTGCACAGTCCGAACAAGCACGGACCTGACCTATCGCCCTCGCAATACGCCTCCACGAAGGTCTCAAAGGCTTGCACGATAAGTCCTGAGTGAAGATAGGCTTCCCCGAGAGCAATTCTCGCGCCTCTTTCTCCAAGCTCGACCGCATTCCTGAGAGCCTGAACGGCGGACGGAAAATCATTCCGTCTTATATGATCCTCGGCTATATTGAATTGAGTAGCCGAGTCGTTTTTAAACTCCAAAATTTTACTCATTTTTTAGCGCAGAAAAAGAACCGTCTTTTATCAGAGCTTCTTTTTCTTTTAAGTCCGTCACCGTATATTTCGTAGCTGAAGCCAACGCTCTTTAAGCATTCCTCGATCTCCTCGTCTGAGATCATCAGCATCTCGTGCACCTCGTCCCGTCTGTCGTAAGCGCCGTCCGGGCGTTTGGTGAAAAAGCTTATGTCCATTACGAGCTTGTCCCTTTTTATAGAGTTGCTCCAAAGATAGGTCAGATCCTCCCCATCCTCGTAATAGATCTCGTCCTTCATACCCTTAAGTATTTCCATGCGTCTGAGATCAAATACGAATTTTCCGTCGGGTCTTAAAGATGCGTAGACTTTTTTGACGAATTTACAAAATTCCGATTTGCTTTTGAAATAATTGACCACGTCGCAGGTACACACCACGAAATCACAGGGTGTCAGCTCGACGTCCTCGGCTCTACCAAGAACGAATGTGGGCTTGACCCTTGCTTTTTGCGCTCTTTCCTTAGCTCGATCTAGCATACTCTCCGATGGGTCAACGGCTATTACCGAAAGACCCTGCAATGCAAGCTCGACCGTGATCAGTCCGCTTCCAGCCCCTATATCAAAGCCCTTACCCACGAGATCAAGCTTAAGCTTTTTTGTAAGCGCGTCGTAGGGATAATCGCTAATCAGGCTATCGTAATGAGTGCCAAGCACGGTGTAGGCGTCTATACTCAATTATTCTCTTTCTCCTCTTTTTCTTCCTCATCTATCTCGTCGTAGAACTTCTCTTTTTCCTCCATCATCTTCTGAATGTCGGCTCTATTAAAGTTCTCACGAAGAGTGGGCTGAGTCGTGACCTTTTTCTTCTTTTTGGGATTGACGTAGCGATGAGCGGTGGGCTTTTTGTCATTTTGCGCCTCGTTCTGATCGTCCTCGTTCTCTTCCTTAATAACGTAAATGCCTCTCTTATAAGCGCTGTTTTTGGTTCTTGCGTTCACCGTTGAGTCAAGCACGAACTGAACGTATACAGTCCACATAAGAGTAAGCATGCTGACACCAACGAAAAGTATAAAGGTATATACGAACATACCTATCATCTCTCCAAGAAGCTGAGCGATAAAGAAAGGTGCTGCCGTTATCAAAAGCATCAAGAATGTGTACGGAAACATTGCAATAGCAAGTATTACGCTGTTCTTGACGAGCTTATATAGGGTCATCTTGTACATAGCCATCATAGGAAGGATATATACGCAGGTGCTTGCAACTAGCACTAAGCCAACGATAGATAGTATCAGCGCGACCACACCGAAAAAGTCTACTGCCTCGATCAAGGCTTGTAGATTATATATCGAAATGCTTGCAAGAAATCCGCTGACCAATACGCCTATAAGGGTAAACACGAGCAGATATTGCTTCCAGCCAAGTCTGATTCCCTTCCAATAGTCTATTCTGACCGTGATGTTCTCGCCCCATACGAGGTTACGAAGAACGTACATCATACCGGAAAAGGGTATACCCATAAGAGCAATGGTCGGAATAAGAATGATGTACAACGGTAGAGTGGTCTGCACTACGGTATACTCTGCAACCACGCTATTGCTTACAGAGCCGGGATATCCTATACCGAGATTACCCGTAAAGTCGAACTGCATGCCTACGTAATCCTTCATAATAGGCATCAGCATAAAAGCTACGAAAAGAAATGGGAGACAAAGCAATACCGTAAGAAAGTTTACCTTAAAAAGATTGGTAAAGTGCGTTTTTACGATATCCCAATACTGCTGTTTTCTCGTTGTGGGTAGACGGAGTCTCTTTGCCTCCTGCGCAGAGATCTCCATTTTGTTGATAAGTCCGTTCTCAGCCATTTTTCACCTCAAAATATTGCTTATGGCATTTTTTGCCAACTATATAATACACTATAAACAAAGAAATATCAATAAAATAATTGGGTTTGTACTCAAAAAGTTTTGACAAGATTTTTACGTTATGTTAAAATAACACAAATAGATTGTTATTGACGCTTGCCCGAAAGGGTAATTTTTATTTGTCAGCGTCGGGAGGTAAACATGAAACAGTACGTAGTAGCAGTAGTAGGCGCAACCGGTATGGTTGGCAGAAAGTTCTTGCAGGTTCTTTCGGAGCGCAAACTTCCCGTATCGAAATACTATCTCTTCGCTTCTGAAAGAAGCGCAGGACAGAAGATCGATTTTATGGGTGAAGAGCACACAATTATCGAGCTTAAAAAAGAGAACATCGTTGACAAAAAAATTGATATAGCTCTCTTCTCGGCAGGTGGATCGGTCAGCCATGAATTTGCTCCTATTTTTGCAGAGATCGGTTGTACGGTTATCGACAACAGCTCCTGCTGGAGAATGGACCCCGACGTTCCTCTCGTAGTTCCCGAGGTCAACCCCGAGGATATCGAATGGAACAAGGGTATCATTGCTAACCCCAACTGCTCCACCATTCAGGCTATGGTTGCTCTTAAGCCCCTTGACGATGCTTTCGGCATCAAGAGAGTAGTTTACAGCACCTATCAGGCAGTATCGGGAGCAGGCGTTGCTGGATACAACGATCTTAAGGACGGAGCAAACGGAGAAGCTCCCAAGAAGTTCCCCCACCCCATTTACGCTAACGTTCTTCCTCACATAGACGTATTCCTTGATAACGGATACACCAAAGAAGAGGAAAAGATGATAAAGGAGACCCGTAAGATACTCCACAAGCCCGATCTCAGAGTAACGGCTACCACGGTTAGAGTCCCCGTATTCCACGGACACAGCGAATCGATCAATATCGAATTTGAAAAGCCCGTTACCGTTGAATCCATAAAAGAGGTTCTCTCCAAGGCTAAGGGCGTCGTCGTAGTTGACGACGGCAAGAACGCAAAATACCCCATGCCTATCTACGCAGAGGATCACGACGAGGTATTCGTTGGTCGTATCAGAGTAGACGACAGCGTAGAAAACGGCTGTAACATTTGGGTAGTTGCAGACAACATCAGAAAGGGCGCTGCAACCAACGCCGTACAGATCGCAGAAACTATTATCGGTAAATAAGGAGCACGAAATGGAACTATTCCAAGGAACGGGCGTTGCGCTCATCACCCCCTTTAACGAGGACGGGTCGGTTGACTTTGCTTCGCTTGAAAAACTCATCGAATATCAGATCGAGGGTGGAACGGACGCTATTATCTGTCTCGGAACGACGGGTGAGCCCTCTACCATGAACGCTCAGGAAAAAGCTGAGATCATATCCTTTTTCAAGAGCCGTATCGCAGGTAGACTTCCCCTTATCGTAGGAGCAGGGGCAAACAGCACGGCAACTGCAATCGAAAACGTTAAGCTCGCTGAAAAGCTTGGCGCTGACGCTATCCTTGCCGTTACCCCCTACTACAATAAGTGTACCCAAAAGGGTCTTATTGAATACTACAAGGATATTCACGACAATACCACTCTTCCCATAATTGCATACAACGTTCCCGGTAGAACAGGCGTAAACATACTCCCCCAGACCTTCAAGAAAATGGCTGAGCTTGGATACGTTTCGGCAATCAAGGAAGCAAGCGGAAATATGGGTCAGATCACCGAGGTCGCTTCGATAATCGCTAACGAGCTTGGTGGAAAGGTCAAGCTTTATTCGGGAGACGACGGACTTACCCTCCCCGTGCTTGCAGTAGGTGGCGCAGGCGTTATAAGCGTTGCTTCTAACTGCGTGCCCAAGGTAATGTCAGGTATAGTCAAGGCGTTTAGTAGCGGAAACATCGAGGAAGCAAAAAGGCTTCAGCTCGGTGTTAATCCTCTTATCAAGGCTCTCTTTATGGAGGTCAATCCTACCCCTGTCAAAAAGGCTTGCGCTATTCTTGGTCTCTGCTCGGACGTTCTTCGCAAACCTCTGCTTGCTATGGAAGAAGCAAACGTTCCCGTACTTAAGGAAGCTCTTGACAAGGCTCTTGCCCTTTAAGGTGATAATATGAAAATAATTCTAGTCGGAATAGGTGGAACACTCGGTAGAGCAATATACGCTCTCTCAAAGGAGCAGAATATCGAGGTGGTTGCAGGCGTAGACGCTCTTGCAGACAGTCTTGATATGCCTATCCCCCTTTACAAAAATATTCTCGACTGCAAGCAAAAGGCTGATGCTATTATAGATTTTTCCCGTCCTACGAGCCTTGCTAGCATTCTCGAATACGCCCAAAAGACCAACACCCCTGCCGTTCTTGCAACGACGGGATACACCAAGGAGCAACAGGAAAGCGTAGTAGACGCATCTTCTAAGGTCGCTATCTTCCAATCAAGCAATATGAGCCTTGGCGTAAATCTTCTCATCAATCTTGCTAAGCAGGCTACTGAGTTTTTAGGCGCTGATTACGAGATTGAGATCATTGAAAAGCACCACAACCGCAAGGTAGACGCTCCCTCGGGTACTGCTCTTTCGATAGCTAAGGCTATCAACGAATCAAGGGATAACTCCTTGAATTTCGTATACGGCAGAACTCCCGATAGCGGAAAAAGAGATAGATCGGATATCGGTATCCACGCGGTTCGCGGAGGCAATATCGTTGGCGAGCACGAGGTATCATTTATCGGACAGGAAGAGATCATTACCCTCTCCCACTCAGCTCAGAGCCGTTCGGTATTTGCGCTCGGCGCATTGAGAGCATCTGCATTCATCGCAGGAAAGAACCCCGGAATATACGATATGAACGACCTTATACAAAGTCTTTTCAATAAATAAATTCATAAAAAAATAGAGTATCTCGCAAAGAGTTCTTCTCTTAGGGATTTTTTAACAGAGTAAAAAAATAGCACACTACTTGCAAAAAGCGAATAGTGTGCTTTTTATATCCACAAAATTAAGTTATAATTAGTTATATTTTTAGACTTGTGGCTAAAAGTGATATACAAATCAAGTTTTGCGTGATATTTTGACTTACAGTCAAAGTTATATTAAATAAATCCTAAGCTTGCCGTTAGGCAAATATAACTGCGTAGCAATATCACTCGCTTTAAGCGAATATCACAAATCCGTTTACGGATTTATATAGTTGTCGCTTTTCCATAAGGGAAGAGCGACAATATACTCTATTTTTTATCTCAATTTTTATTATTTTACGACTATAATCTTATGGCAGTTCTGACACTCTGCAAAGTCGCCGGGATTTTTGAGCTTACCAATCATTCCTGCGTCTATCTCAACTCCACACGCTCCACAATAGTCTCCGTTCTTTTCTACGATGGCAGGGAGCTTTTTCTCTCCTCTGCATCTCTCATATACAGCCATAACAT
>JAZQYC010000254.1:0-2637 GCA_045633285.1 Clostridia bacterium
TCTTTGACCTTAATCTTTAGAGTCATTCCAGATATACTTGCATCAACCACGGAAAAATCAAACTGTTCGTATAAGCTACGTTCAATTTCTTCCTCGTCAACAAGAGTCTTACTTACCCCTATTGATATTCCGTTTTTCTCCAAAAACGTAGTTACGTCCTTGCTTTTTTGAGAGCTAACTCCGTCAACGCTTACGAATAATAGCATAGTAGACAGCGCACCGTATACGAGCATACTGATAACGATACCAACCAAAATACCAAGCCTTAGCGGAGTAAATAGATCGTAAATAAATCCTCCTACGCTCTTAATTTCACTTTCTAATCTGAGCGTGTCCAGCTCAGCCTTTGCCTGCGCTCCTTGCTTATAGGGAACGAAAAACGTCAGCGATGCGTCCGACCTGCTTACCTCTGATATCCTTATACCCTTTTCCGAAAGTCTAGTGAGCGTTCTTGCGGAATTTAATGAGCTTACCTTGATTTTTAATCTTCTCAACGCTTACTCACCTCCGAAATCACGCTAAGGATATTTCCCGTGACGTATACGTCTGTAGGTGTGATCTCCTCGAACTTAATATTCTCTCCCGACATAGTTATCTTACCACCTGAAAATTTGAAGATTATCTCTCCTTCTCCGTAGCTAAGTATCCCTTTGTGCCCCTCTACATGCGCTCCCTTTGACGGATAAAGCGTTATAGACGGCTGATCAATAAATTCTATCTCGTCAATTCTAAGTTTCCTTGCTGTTAATGAATAAAACGCCATATTTACCTCGGAATAACTTATGAATTATAAGAGTTATTTATGAATAGGCTTATATTAACGAGAAAATTTAGCATAAAAAAAAGGCGTTGCAAATGCAACGCCCTTAGTGTTTTATATTATGCAAGTCTTTTAGCAATAGCATCGAGGAATTCGTCCGTGGTTACGCCCTTGACCTCAACTCCGTCCTTTTTAAACAAAGCAACGAGATCCTTGGTCATAGTTCCAGATTCAATGGTATCGATAGTAGCCTTTTCGAGCTTTTCAGCAAAAGAGGTAAGCTCGGGAGTCTCGTCCATCTCACCACGTTTTGCAAGCGCTCCCGTCCAAGCAAAAATAGTAGCTACGGGATTAGTCGAGGTAGCCTCTCCCTTTAAGTATCTGTAATAGTGTCTCGTAACCGTTCCGTGAGCTGCCTCAAACTCGTAGTATCCGTCGGGAGAAACGAGCACGGAAGTCATCATAGCAAGGCTTCCAAATGCCGTTGCGACCATATCGCTCATAACGTCTCCGTCATAGTTCTTGCAAGCCCAGATCATTCCGCCCTCGCTTCTTACGATTCTTGCAACTGCATCGTCTATAAGAGTGTAGAAATATTCTATGCCTGCTTCTTCAAATTTCGCCTTGTACTCGTTCTCGTAAATTTCTGCAAAAATGTCCTTGAATCTATGATCGTAGATCTTAGAAATCGTATCCTTAGACGAAAACCAAAGATCCTTTTTGACAGAAAGCGCGTAATTCATGCACGAGCGAGCAAAGCTTGAAATACTCTTATCGGTATTGTGCATACCCATTGCTATTCCTGCGCTCTTCTCGTAGTCGAATACGGTTATTCTTCTCTCACCGTTTTTACCCGTTATAACGAGCTCAGCACGCTCTCCCTGCTCACAGTACGCCTCTACGTCCTTATATATATCTCCGTATGCGTGACGTGCTATAACTATAGGCTTCTTCCAACCCGACACGAGAGGTGAAACTCCGTCAACGAGCACGGGCGCACGAAATACCGTTCCGTCAAGAATTGCTCTTATAGTTCCGTTGGGGCTCTTCCACATCTTGGTAAGATTATACTCCTCCATTCTCTGTGCGTTGGGGGTAATGGTTGCGCATTTTACGCCTACTCCGTGCTTTTTGATAGCTTCTGCTGCTTCAACGGTTACCTTGTCCTCCGTTTTTTCACGGTTAACAAGACCAAGATCGTAATATTCAGTCTTAAGGTCTACGAAAGGGGTAATAAGTTTATCCTTGATGCCCTTCCATATAACTCTGGTCATCTCGTCTCCATCCATTTCAACGATGGGATTTTTCATAGTTATCACGCTCATTGTATTTCTCCTTTTGTTTAATTCCTTTTTAATATAGTGTAGCCTTCCTTTTGCAAAGCTCGCATCTGAAGGTTTAGTTGCTTGATAAATTCTGAATTAGTATCAGTTTTAAGCATCATTTTTACAAGGTTTTCGGTAGCCTCGGATACGTCTCCCGTATTCAAAAGCTTACGCATACTCCATACTCCCTCAAGCTCCTCGGAGCTGAGCAAAAGCTCTTCCTTTCTCGTACTGCTACGATTGAGATCAATTGCAGGGAATATTCTCTTTTCCGAAAGTCTGCGATCAAGGTGAAGCTCCATATTGCCAGTTCCCTTGAATTCCTCATAGATAACGTCGTCCATTCTGCTACCCGTATCCACGAGAGCGGTTGCAATTATAGTAAGGCTACCGCCGTTTTCAATATTTCTCGCAGAACCGAAAAATCTCTTGGGACTGTGAAGCGCGCCTGGGTCGATACCACCCGATAGCGTTCTGCCTGTTGGCGGAATAGTGAGGTTATAAGCCCTTGCAAGTCTCGTGAGACTGTCCATCAAGATCACGACGTCCTTA
>JAZQYC010000255.1:0-6039 GCA_045633285.1 Clostridia bacterium
GGGAGTCTCGTCAAAGGTCGAATATATTACCTCGCCCTTGATAGATCTTTGCATATCGGTAACTTCTTCTGGTCTCTCATCGATAAGCAAAACGAATAGCTCTATCTCGGGGTAATTATGCGATATGGAATTTGCTATCTGCTTCAAAAGGGTCGTTTTTCCTGCTTTTGGTGGAGAAACGATCATAGAACGCTGACCCTTACCGATTGGCGCGATCAGATCAATAGATCTGACGGATAGATCATTTTTTGAATCCGTTATCTCGAGCTTCAATCTTGAGTCGGGATAAATAGGGGTAAGATCGTCAAAGTTCGGTCTGCTCTCAAGCTTATCAGTAGCCTCTCCGTTTACCTCGTCTATTCTGACTATTCCGGCAGGCTTATTGTCGTAAGTCTTTTTTGCCCAACCCTTGAGAAAATCTCCACGCTTTAAACGAAGCTTCTTGATCTGAGCGGCAGAAACGTATATATCGCCCTCTCCTGCCTCACAGTTGCGCACACGGATAAATCCAAAGCCGTCTGCATGAATATCAAGCACACCGCTACATTCGTCAACCACGCCGTCCTTGAGTCCCTCTCTGATGATAAATTCCATTTTCTCCTCGGAATTCATCTCGTCCGAGATCGGGGTGTCGGGTGATATTTTATCTTGTGACGGCTGAGCGTCCTCGCCTTTTTGAGGAAACACGTCGTTTGCCTGAATAGTCGGCTCGTTTTTCTTGGTAGACCTTGGATGAGTCTTTTCTTTTTTAGGCTCGGTTTTTACCTCTGCTTCACTCTTTTTTGAGGGTCTTCCGCGCTTTTTGGGCTCTTTTTTCTCTTGTTCAAGCTCCTTTTGTCGAGCATAAATGAGGTCTTTGAGCTCCTCCTCGCTTTTGCCCTCTCTGTCGATCTCAAGCGCCTCAGCAAGAACGCTTAATTCGTATTCCGTTGCCTTTTTTAATTGAGTTTTGGTTATCAAAATTACCTCCTAATGCTTCTTTTTTGAACTTTTGTGAAAAATGGGAAAGCCCCTGAAAAACGGATAACCGTTAAAAAATGCGGGCAGGCAATCCTGCCCGCTAAAAAAATAATTAAATATAATTTATTCGCTCTTTTTCTGATCGTCCTGATCAGCCTTTGCCTTTTTGATCTTTAATTTTTCAAAATTCTCAGGCTTTGAAATGAAAACGAGAACGAGAACAAGCAAAGATCCTATTGCTCCAAATACGGTAAGAAGCAGGGTATTATTTCTATTTATACCGGTCGTGACAGTATTCGATGTTCGACTGATATAAACCTCCTCAAGATGATCGGTCTTGGTCTTGACATCTCCTAAAGTGAGGTCGGTAGAATCAATTGCTCCAGACTTAACGTAACCGATAACGAGCTCAGCGCATTTTAAGCTGTTACCTGAAAATTTAACGACGTACGAGCCATTGCTGATCTCTGAAAAAGATAGTCCGTTTTGAATATCTCTCAAAAGAACGTAATCGTCTTCGCTGAGATTGGGCTTGATGCTCGTGTAAATATTCTGAACGTTATCAAGCACCGCTTTTTTGAATTCAGTTAATCTCGTATCACTACCGCTTACCATAACGGTCGCATAGTTGAAATCTATCGAGGAAAGCTTGACCTTGATAAGATCTGAATACTGATTGATGTTGTGTACGCCCCACTTGCAAAGAAGCTCAATAATCTTTGCGCTCTCTGCCTCACTGTCCGAGGTGTAGGTAACGTCGAAAAGCAATGCGCTTTCAGGAAATTCCATGCTTATACCGCTTTCAAGCTTGGAAACGGTTATCTCCTCTCCAGTCAATTCCTTGTATTCGTCACAAACTTTCTGAAGAACGAGATTTTTTGACATGAATTTATTTTTAAAGGTTGGAAGCAAGGAATAAGCAGTATTATATCCTGAAAACAGGGATTTGCTTGATTCTCCGCTTGACGATCCAACGTCAATGATCGTTCTCTCCTCAAGCTCTTTGACGTCTATAGAGATCTTTGCCGTGGCTTGGTAGTTGTATCTTTCCGTAGTGCTCGTTTCAGATTTTGTGAAATATCCGAGCACACCGCCAGCCAAAGCGCAAATGACTATAATCCAACAGAACTTTAAGATAAAGTTAGAAAGATCCTTAATCAAACCGTGCATAATATTCTCCTTAATCATAGAAAATCGTTACAGACGTAACCCGAAATATATATTATAATAACACTCTTTATAAGTATTTGTCAATCAATAATATATTAAAACTCCTCGTTACGACTATCAAGTAAACTTTTTATCTTTTTTTCGACGTTTTCTCTGCCTAATCCGTCTAGAGATGAAGTTAAGATTACGTTTTCCTTACCTACTCCGATAGAGCATGCAAGCTCGTTTCTTCTCTTTTCTCTTGCTGATCTTGACAATTTATCACACTTAGTTGCAATGACGGTGAACGGTATATTGTGATGATACAAAAAGTTAACGAGCGCCTTGTCGTGCTCTCCTGCATCATGTCTGATATCAAGCAATACGAAAACGTTGTAAAGATTCGGGCTAGTCAAAAGATATCCGTCTATTAGATCAGCCCAATTTCTTTTTTCCTTATCAGATACCCTCGCGAAGCCGTATCCAGGAAGATCAACGAGCATCAATTCGTCGTTTATTTTGAAATAATTCAAAAGTCTCGTTCTTCCCGGCTCAGACGAGGTACGAGCAAGCTTGCCGTTTCCTGTCAAGGTATTGATAAACGAGGACTTGCCGACGTTTGATTTGCCTGCTATTGCGATCTCAGGTAGATCATGAGACAATATCTTAGTCTTATCCGCAACGGATATTACGAATTCTGCCTTTTTTACGTACATTTAAAAAGCCCTCCCAAAGACCTCGCTTACGTTGGTCGCATAAACGAATTTTAGCTTTTTACGAACAGATTGAGGTAGCTCGTCAACGTCTTTTTTGTTGTCTATCGGAACAATAACGGTCTTTATACCCTCTCTGACTGCGGCAAGAGTTTTTTCCTTAAGCCCTCCTATTGGAAGGACCTTTCCAAGAAGAGTGATTTCACCGGTCATTGCTACCTCACGCTTAACGGGTCTTGACGTAAGCGCCGAAAGCATGCTCGTTGCAAGAGTTATTCCTGCCGACGGACCGTCCTTGGGTATTGCGCCCTCGGGCACGTGAACGTGTATATCCTTAGTTACAAATATTTCGGGATCTATTCCGTATTCCTCTGCGTGAGATCTGATATAGCTAAGC
Organism: Clostridia bacterium; assembly: GCA_045633285.1. Taxonomy (GTDB): domain Bacteria; phylum Bacillota; class Clostridia; order Christensenellales; family RUG350; genus RGIG2224. Next base: position 3,220 of record JAZQYC010000255.1, read on the forward strand.
GCCGTATGAGCAGACTCTTTCATTACCTCGCCAAGATGACCAGTTAATATCAGCTCGCCCTTTCCACCATAAAGTATGGTCTCAACGTCAAGCGTTTCTCCGCCAACAGACGTCCAAGCAAGCCCCGTACACATTCCAACCGTATCGGTTCTAACCCTTTGGCTCTTGCCGAAGCGTCTTGCGCCAAGCTTTTGCTGAACGCTTTGCTTATCAATCACTGTAGTCTTTCTTTCCTCAGTCAAGAACGTAGTCACAGTCTTTCTGCAAACTGAGGCTATTTGTCTTTCGAGATTTCTGACACCCGATTCTCTTGTGTAGCCACCGATTATTTCCTTAACGCCCTCTTCCGTGAATACGATCTCCTTGCTTTTTGCTCCGTGCAATTCAAGCTGTTTAGGCACGAGGTGACGAAGAGCAATCTGCACCTTTTCCTCCTCGGTATACCCCGTCATTTCGACTATCTCCATTCTGTCAAATAACGCCTGAGGAATATGCTCTGCAGAATTTGCAGTAGCAATAAACGTTACCTTGGAAAGGTCAAAGGGCACTTCAAGATAATTATCGCAGAATTTATCGTTTTGCTCACGGTCAAGCACCTCGAGCATTGCGCTCGACGGGTCGCCCTTATAATCAGATGACATCTTATCGATCTCGTCAAGCACGAATACGGGATTCATAGATCCTGCATTTTTCATACCCGAGATAATACGACCGGGCATAGCTCCAACGTAGGTCTTTCTATGACCTCTTATCTCTGCCTCGTCGTGCACGCCACCAAGACTCATTCTGACGTATTTTCTACCAAGCGCTCTTGCAATGGATCTTGCAATAGAGGTCTTTCCAACTCCGGGAGGACCAACTAAGCACAGCACCGTTCCCTGCTCTTTTTCTGTCATCAAGCGAACGGCAAGGTACTCTACTATTCGATCCTTAAGCTTTTCAAGCGCGTAATGATCCTCGTCAAGCACCTCTCTTGCTCTCTTAAGATCGTCGTTATCCTCGGTATACTTGCCCCAAGGAAGCTCACAAACGGTATCAAGATAGCTTCTGATAACGGATAGCTCGGGCGACATCGAATTAAGATTTTTCATTCTCTTCCATTCCTTAAGAAAATGATTCTTACTCTTTTCATCAACGTTGATAGCTTCTATCTTTTGCTGAAGCTCGTCCATTTCCTCTACGCCGTCGCCAAGCTCCTCGTGTATAGCTCTTATTTGCTCACGGAGATAAAACTCCTTTTGGGATTTGTCGATCTTTTCCTTGACCCTGCTTTGAATTCTGCTCTCAGCCTTCAATATATCTATCTCGCCCTGAAGTATTGCGATCAATTTTTCAATTCTTGCGCTCAAGTCAATCTCTTCCAATAGCCTATACTTAAACTTATACGGTAAGGTATGAGCAAGCATATCGGTATATTCGTCCGCATTATCGGAATAACGCAGAAGATTTTTGACCTCCTTGTTAAGTCTTGGGTTGAGCGCAATATACTCGTCTGCAACGAGCTTTAATTTGCGATAAAAAGCCTCGCATTCTGCCTCGTCCTTTATATCCGACGCCATTATCTCAACGTCCGCCATAAAAAACGGTTCGGTCTGAGTGATCGAGGTGATTTTTGCTCTCGATTTGCCCTCAGTCATGACCCTTATAGTTGAGCCAACGAGGCTGACCACGTGTCTGATCTCGGCAATCGTTCCTACTATCTCAACTCCGTCTTTTGAAACCTCTTCAAGAGTAGGATTTTTCTGACTGACCAAAAAAATCTGCGTACGCTTCTCGGCAGAATAATTAAGGGCTTTTAGTGATATATCTCTTTTTACGTCAAACTGCAAGGAGGTTGATGGAAAAGCAACCAGACCTCTCAGCGGTATCATTGGTAAAATCATAATTCTTCCTTTGCAAACGGCTACCCGAAGGTAGCCGTGCATTATGCGATTTCTTCGCTTGTTTTTTCTTCTTTTCTGATAACGAACGGTTTAGCCGTTCCGTTAACCGTATCCTTGGTAACGACGATTTTTTCAATCATTTTGTCCTCGGGAATATCGTACATGATATCAAGCATTGACTTCTCAAGAATTGCTCTGAGTCCTCTTGCTCCCGTGTTGAGTTTGATAGCCTTTTGAGCAACGGCTCTTATAGCCTCGTCGTCAAATTCAAGCTTAACTCCGTCAAGTTCAAGAAGCTTTCTATACTGCTTAACGAGGGAATTTTTTGGCTCGGTGAGTATTTTCACAAGAGCATTCTCGTCAAGAGCGGTAAGCCCTACGACTATTGGAAGTCTACCTGCAAATTCAGGTATCAATCCGTACTTGATAAGATCGTCAGGCTGAATTTCCTTCAAAAGCTTAGCTGCGTCAAAGCCCTCCTTGCTCTTTATGGAAGAGCCAAAGCCAAGAGCAGTTTTGTCCTTTCTCTTTTCAACGATCTTCTCTAAACCAACGAACGCTCCTCCGCATATGAATAGGATATTCGTGGTGTCGATCTGTATAAGCTCCTGCTGAGGGTGTTTTCTTCCTCCCTGAGGGGGTACGCTTGCTACCGTGCTCTCGATAATTTTCAAAAGAGCCTGCTGAACGCCCTCACCCGATACGTCTCTCGTTATTGATACGTTCTCGCCCTTTCGCGTAATCTTGTCGATCTCGTCGATATATATGATTCCTCTTTCTGCCTTTTTTATATCAAAATCGGCTGCCTGAATAAGCTTAAGAAGAATATTCTCAACGTCCTCGCCTACGTATCCTGCCTCAGTCAAGGTGGTTGCATCTGCTACGGCAAAAGGTACTTTTAAGATGTTTGCAAGGGTCTTAGCAAGAAGAGTTTTGC
>JAZQYC010000256.1:0-1626 GCA_045633285.1 Clostridia bacterium
AATGGCTTTTCAGGCGCTTGCGTGCTATCTGCATTCAAACCTTGCTTGGAACACGGAGCTTGATATCAAGGAGCTTGCGTCGGACTTTATGGATCACTACTATAAAGACGGCGCAGTAGAGATGAAGGAGTACCTAAAACGCACGGACGAATACTTCAAATCGAGAAAAAAGGAATTTGGAGATCGTGACGGAAGATATTACGGTACATATCTCTGGCTCAGCCAAGAGACCACCAACGTATGGGCGCCGGACTTTTATACGTGGGAATACGTTTGCTCGCAGAACGCTCTACTTGACGAGGCGGTGGCTAAGATCAAGGCTCACGGTTGGGGTGACAAGGAGCAGGAGTACGTAGACCGTATAGAAATGGAGAGATTCTCTATCAGAATGATAATAGCAGAGTTTTTCAAGAGCAAATTCACCAAGCAGGAATATTACGAATTCCTCGACGAATTTAAAAAGGATCTTGAGAGACTAGAGATCACGGGCGTAAAATCCAAGATGACCTTGGACGTGGCATTTGAGGATTGGAAGCACAAGTATTAAGTTTTTGGAGAGAGTTATGGCTGATATCAGAGAATACAAAATAGTTACGTCAAGAGAAGCGGATTTTTACGAGATATTTGCAAGAGACGAGCTCGTAAGACTTCTTAACGAGATAGGAATTAAAATTCCCTCGTGCGACGACGGAGTAATCTTTTCGGACGGAGGAAAGATAATATCTATCGGAAGAACGCTTAATTTTGCAGAAAGCGGAGTAAAAGCCGAGTATGACGAATTGAAGCGTGACGGACACAGGATAGTTACCGCAGGAGACTCCCTGTATTTAGTCGGCGGAGGATCGTATGGTACGGTGTACGCAGTATACGGCTTTATGGCTCGCCAATTCGGATATAAATATTACGCTCCTGACGAGGTATATTTCAAAAATCCCGAAAATACCGAGATCAAGGAGTACGACGTAACCGATATTCCTGATTTTGAGAACAGAACGGGCGCTAACCTTTCTTCAGAGCCTCTTGAGTGCGCTACGAGATTCCGTACCTTCCACAGATACGGCTTCACTCAAAACGGAGAGTGCTTCTTCGGTAGCTGGGCGCACAACCATATCAAAGAGTATTTGCCTATCAGCAAATACCGCGAAAAGCATCCCGATTGGTACTCACCCGAGTTCACACAGCTTTGTCTGACGAACGAGGAGATGTGGCAGGAGTTCGTAAACAGAGTTATCGAGCGTATCAAGGAAAGAAAGGATTCTGAGTATTTCCTGCTGGGACAAGAGGACAGACCGACCTTCTGTGGTTGCGACAGATGCATGGAAGAGATCGAAAAGTACGGCAGAAGCGGTGTAATGATGCGCTTTATCAACCACGTTGCAAGAGAGGTTGAGGCGTGGAGAGTTAAAAATGCTCCCGAGCGCCATATATGGATAGGCACGTTTGCTTACCAAAAGACGGTAGCGCCACCCGTTATAGAGGACGAAAATGGCGCTTACACTCCCGTAGATCCCTCGGTAGTACCCGAGAGCAACGTATTCGTAATGCTTGCTCCGATATCTGCGGATATGTCCGTACCGCTTACGGACGAGGAGAGAAACCTTGCTACTAAGAAAAATTTGGACGGCT
>JAZQYC010000257.1:0-8272 GCA_045633285.1 Clostridia bacterium
TAACGTATACGGGCATACCTGCGTTAGGCTTAACGAATATCGGAAGAGTGGTAGAATCTGCAAGAATTTTAGCATTTTCAAGTGTTTTGTCAGCGCCTAAACCACAGTTAAGTCCTACACCGTCTACGCCAAGTCCCTCAACTACTCTTGCAAAGGTCTCAAGACTGTTTCCTGCAAACGTTCTTCCGTTTACGTCAAAGCTCATCGAGCAAAGTATTGGTAGATCAGTATTTTCTTTAAATGCAAGTATAGCAGCCCTGAGCTCCGAAAGATCGGTAAAGGTCTCAAGCACCGCGCCATCAAAACCTCCAAGCTTAGCAACAGCCCTTGCCTGACGAGCAAAATAATCGTACGCATGCTCGAATCTCATATCTCCCGTAGGATACATGAGCTTGCCGAGAGGTCCACACGAATAAAGTATATAGGTCTCGTCTCCTGCCACGCTTCTTGCATTTTTATAAGCGTGCTTGATTATGCTCTCAACAGAATACTTAGACTGAGAAAGATTAAACTCGTTAGCTCCAAAGGTATTGGTATATATAACCTCTGAGCCAGCCGAAACGTAGCTTCTATGAATAGAGGATATAACCGAACCTTTTTTTGCGTTGTAAATCATAGCTTGTCCGCTATCAAGTCCACGCTTTATAAGCTGTGTGCCCATTGCACCGTCAAAGATTAGAAGACCGTTATTAAATTGTGTTAAAAAATCTCTTTTCATTCGTTTGCAACTTTTAAAATTGTACCTACGCCGTCAAGAATAGCTCTTGCTGTCTCGGGGTTATTCATAGCGTATAGATGTATACCGCTCACGTCGTTAGCAATAAGATCGGTGATCTGCTCTACGCAATAATTGAGCCCTGCTCGTCTGAGCGCAGCGGGATTTCCCTCGAATTTACTGATTATCTTAGCAAGTCTCCCCGGTATCTTTGCTCCACACATTGAAACGGTACGAAGCATTTGCTTAGCATTTGTTAGTGGCATAACTCCTGCTACGATATCACAGTCAACACCACGCTTTCGAGCCTCGTCTCTCATTCTGTAAAAATCGTCGTTGTCAAAAAAGAGCTGAGATACGAAACGCCTTACTCCAAGATCGTATTTTTTGACCATAACGTCTACGTCCTGCATATAGTCAGAGCTCTCAACGTGCCCCTCGGGATAACAAGTACCAAGTACTTCAAAATCCCCTCGTTTTTTAATATACGAAATGAGGTCAATCGCATAAGTAAAATCAGTAAGAGTAGCGTCCTCTCTTTTGTCTCCACGGAGAGCGAGAACGGAATTGATTTTTTTCTCTTTCAAGGAATCAAGAATCTCGTTTACGCTGTCCTTGGTCTGTCCCATACAGGTAATATGAGCAACCGCCTTAATGCCGTGAGTATCCTGCACGACGGATGCGATCTCGGCAGTATTCGTGCCACCGCTTCCGCCTGCAGAATAGGTAACGCTTATGTAATCGGGTGAAAAGGTAGCAAACTCGTATAAATTACGGTATATTGCATCAATTCCCGTTGAATCTTTTGGTGGAAAAACCTCTAATGAAAAGCTTGTTTTTTCCCTCATAGCTAAGACCTCGTGATATTTTTACGAATATATTATATCACAATTTACCTCATAATACAAACGAATACGCCTTTATATATACTAAGATTTACTTACTGTGTATTCTCCACTCAAAAGTTCGCTCGAAAAATGGCTTATAAGCTGGTTTTTCTCATTAAATCTATCTTTTGCTTCCATAATCAAGGAATCCACGAGCATACAAGTACTCATTCCGCACTCCGAAAACAATCCGCACGACAGCGAGCCTGGCACGGTATTCGCCTCGTTCACGTACAGATCATCACTCTCGGGGTCATATATATAGTCTATTCTGACAACACCAGATAGCTCAAGCTCATCGTATAGTCTATACGTGGTTTTTCTTATCTTGTTTGCAAGCTTATACGGAATATCGAGAGCCTTTTTGCCTGATTTTACACAGTCTTTATTTAGATATTTGTCGCTATAAGACAGAATATCCCCCTTAGCTTCAGGCTTTTCGATAGCGCTGATGATTATCTCCGTACCAACTCTCATTCCTGCGCAGTTGTATTCAACAAGTGGCTTAATCTGCTTTTCGATCAAAACTCTTTTTGAATAACATAAGCCAAGATCGATAGCCTCTTTTAGCTCTTTTTCTCCTGAAGCTACGCTAACACCAACGCTTGAGCCGAGATCAACGGGCTTAACCACGAGATCCTCACCGTATTTTTTGATAATTCTTGGTATAGTCTTGGCACTTTCCACGTCTTTTTTTGATACCGTTACGCCTGGAACTACGCTAAACCCCTTTTGTCTTGCTACAAGCTTAAAATACTCCTTGTTTAAGCATATTGCAGATGGCAAGATTTCGCTACAAGTATATGGTATTCCGTTTATTTCAAGCAATCCGCTTAGTCCACCGCCCTCTCCTGCGCCACCGTGAGCGCAAACCAGAGCCACGTCAATTCTTGCATACTCTTTTACTAAGCCAAGAAAGCCCCTCGTTTTGAGTGATCCTCCGTCCAAAACGACCCTAACGTGCAAATTTTCGTCAAAGCTCTTATAAAACTCAGCTTTTTTCAAAAGCTCGCCCGAAAACCATCCCTTGTCACACATATATATGGGCACGACCTCGTATTTTCCCTCAAGCTCTGCCATAACGGAAAGAGCGGTGATTACCGACACCTCGTGCTCACATGATTTTCCACCGTAAAAAACGCCTATCTTTTCCATAATACCTCCAAAAAAAATAATGAGGAACGAGTCCTCATTATTATATGCTTTCAGTTAGTATTTGGTACTTATTTGAGTGCTGATACCTCGTTGTAGTCGTCAGGTAGATCGTTCTCAAGCAAAACTACGTCACGTGGCGTAAGAAACTTTTTAAATTCGCTTTTAGCGTCAGACAACGAATTGTAAATAAGTATTTTATCCTCGTCAAAGCCCGCTTCTATCAATCCATCTTTTATCGGCTCGCTTCTTCTGAGCCCAATAAGCACTGCAAGATCACAAACCTTTGCAATTCGTCTGCCAAAATCCTTGTTTGTCTTTTTTTCCTCCGCTCCAAGCTCAACAAGGCCGGGAGTGACTATAACCTTTCGTCCGTCAAACAACGACAAAAGGTTAAGCGCGTGCTTGACTCCCTCCTCGTTAGCGTTAAAGGTATCGTCAAGTATTCTCATTCCGTTTGACGTGGTTATAAGATTGAGTCTATGAAGCGGTGGCGAAAGCTCGCTGATAGCCTCTGCAATATCCTCGTCAGACACCCCAAGCTTATGAGCAAGACCTGCGCATACCACGATGTTTGAAATATTGTGAGCACCGAGAAGCCTTGTATTACATTTGATATCTCTGCCCTCTATTACGAGATTGAACTCGCTACCGTTTTCAGATAAAGCAAAGTCTTTTGCGTATACGTCAAGCTCTCGGCTTGACGCTCCGCAAACGATATAGTCGCCCTTGACCTTACTCTTAAGCTCCTCAAGATAATGTGTATCACCATTTAAAACTGTTACTCCGCCTCTTGCTGAAACGCTGTCTGACAGCTCGCATTTCGTCCTGATTATATTGTTGATCGTTATAAACGATTCAAGATGCTGATTAGATATACCCGTTATTATTCCGTAATCAGGCTCTACCATCTGACAAAGCTCACGTATATTACCAATATTTCTCGCACCCATTTCAGCAATAAAGAGATTGTGCTCGGGCTTGATTCTACCAACGCATCTCGTGATACCAAGAGGTGTATTGTAGCTCTCAGGAGTAGCGAGGACGTTGTATTTTTTGGATAAAATGGTGGCAAGTATAGTTTTTACCGTAGTTTTTGCATAGCTTCCCGTTATTCCAACCTTGATAAGATCCTTGCGCTCCGAAAGTGTGCGTGCGGCGATCTTGATATATCTTCTGTTGTTAAGATTCTCAAACGGCGCGGTAAGTACTGCTGACAAAAACACGAGGATCGGAACGAGTAGCGGTGTGACTGCAATAAATACGAATCTGAGGCTTTCGATGACCCCACCTATCGATAAGAAAGAATAATTTAGCATAAAAAGACCAAACGTGCTTCCAAGCGACAACAGTATAATAACTGCGTACTGTCTTTTCATTCTGGGCGTAAGCACGAGGGGCTTTTTCTTAGGAATCTTGCTCTCGTATTTAACAAAAATTATGCTTATAACGAAATAAAACACCAATCCCAAAAAGGTAAAAGCGTCCATTGCGTATCCATAAAAAAGAATATTGGTAACCAGCAAGCCTGCAAGTGATAATAATGAAATGAGAGTTAGTCTCTTAAAATACGTACCGTTGGTATTTCTATACCAATTAAAGAGCCTACCAACGTGATAATTGTTGAGCTGATAGGTATGTAAAAACTTATACGACATGTAAACCACGATAACGCAGTTCAAAGCGCTCAGCACTATACTTGAAATGAGATAAAAAATATTGTCCATCTATTATACACCCAAAAAAGCCTTGATTCTAACAGAAAAGAGGTCAAGATTGTCCGCATAGGAAAAATGCCCCGCCTTTTCTATCACGAAAAGCTCTGATCTTTTAATTTTTTTGCAGAGCTTTTTTGCCATATATATTGGCGTCACTCTGTCTCTTCCACCCCATATTATCAAAGTAGGTGAAAAAATGCAAGCAAGTTGACCTGCCTGATCAAAATTAACTACGTTTACGTAGGTTTTTCTCATTGCGCCTTTTAAACTTTGATATTCTTTTGATCCGGACTTAGAGGTATCTAAGCCAAGCTTCTTTTTGATCTTATAGAAAAATACTCTGAAATAATATCTTAACCCACGTCTTGGCTTCAAGCCTGCGCTATCCACGAGAACGAGCCTTTCAACGATCTTAGGATAATGCGACGCAAGATAAATTCCTACTCTGCCACCAAAGGAGTGACCTATAACAGAGACGCTCGATATACCCTCTTTTTCAAGAATATCCAATACGCCTTTTGCATAGTCTTCAACGGTGAGCGGAGTGTCGCCGTGTGGCGTTTTTCCAAATCCGTACATATCGGGAATAATGCTATACGCGTTAATCCGCTTCGCTATCGGAAAAACTAAGGTAGAATCAGCTCCCCAGCCATGCAATATCAGCACGGGTTTTCCTCTTCCGTATGTTATATACCTAACGGCTTTTCTCCTCGGGTAAAATGATAAAGCTTAGCATCTTTTCCACTCCCGTAATAATTTTTTCTTTCTCCGTCAAACACCGCTCCCTCGCTCTCATAAAGAGCAATCGCCGGAGCGTTGTCTGACCTGACTTCAAGATAAAGGCTCTCAAAGCCTAATCGATAGACTGTATCTTTCGCCTTTACGAGAAGACTTCGACCAATTCCAAGACCTCTTGAATCTTTACTAACCGCAATTCTTGCAAGCTCGGCAAAATCAACGCTTTTTATCACGACGACGTAGCCTATCACGGTATCGTCTTTGCATGCGCAATACAGGATATATCTATCGCTTTTTAAGCAAGCTTCTATCGACTTTTCGCTCCAAGCGTCAGAAAAGCACTCAATTTCAATATCCCTTATTTTTGAAAGGTCTTCTGTATTTGCTGATCTTATACTAATCATTTTTTTAGATTTCTCTCTGCCTCGGACGCTCTCATATAAAAGGGCTTAATGGCATCTTCAGCTTTGCCTAAAGCTATCTTTTTTTCCATAACGGTAGCTAGCATATCTGGAGTCAAGCTGTTTGGATCAATTAGCTTTGCCTCTCCTATCTCGTGAGCTTCGTCCGTTCTGTAAACAAGCTCACCTGATCTCATCTCAGCGATATAATAGGCGTGTTTAGCATCGATCGCAAGAGACGACCCCTCGCACATATTATATGAAAAAGGCTCGAATGCCGTGACTCCGATCACGGGTTTTTTGGTAGCGTATCCAAAAGCGTTAACCGTTGATACTCCTACTCTCACTCCCGTAAATGATCCAGGACCTACCACCGCGCCGAAATAATCTATATCGTCGAGGGTAAGCTCAGCCTTATTTAAGAGATCGTTAAGAGATGGAAGCAGAACGGTGCTATGTCCCTTTCTGTTTTCCTCGCTTTTATATCCGTATAGCTCGTCACCCTTTTTGATTGCAATAGTTAATGAATCACACGAGGTGTCTATCACGATAAAATTCATGCTATTCTCCACACTTTATCTCAATTTTTCTCTTATTTTTTCCCTTAAGTTTTGTAATCTTGACCTTATATACCTTGCCTGGGATATTTTGCATTCTGTTCCATTCAACGACGCATATTCCATCTCGTCCAAAATACTCCTCAAAGCCAAGATTTTCAAGCTCCTCGTCGTCCTCTATCCTGTACATATCAAAGTGATAGAGTCGTCCTCCGTCGTATTCCTTTAAAATATTAAAGGTCGGACTGATCACGTCCTCTACGATACCAAGCTGTTTTGCAATACCCTTGGTAAATACGGTCTTACCTGCTCCGAGATCACCCTCGAGAAGAACGGTATCCCCGGGCTTTAAGCTCTTGCAAAAGTTTGATGCAAGACGCTCCGTTTCAAGCGTAGACGAGGTATAATATGTTCCAGGCAAGATAACCGATACGATCTTTTTTGCAGCTATTTCAGCAACTCCTATGTAACTAAAAAGCTTCCTGATCCTTTTGTATAAAAGAAAGGTAAGAATAGAATTTGCTCCAGCCTTAATTGCATTAAATGCAAGAATAAGAGGCAAAAGTCCTATAACGATATTTACGTCAACTCCCATAAAAGGCGGAATTATCAGAATATCGGCAAGTAACATAACTCCTACCCACACGAAAAATCCAATAACGAGTGATAAGACTGCACCCTTAAAATTTCTATTATATTTATATATGAATCCTGAAACTATACAAAACGTTCCCGTTGCAAGAAAATGCATCAAAGCTCCCGTCAGTCCGTTACCGCCCATCAAAAATGCTTGATACAGCGACACAACGAGAGTCATAATAAGACCTGAAATAGGTCCGTACATAAACGTGCCGAGAAAAATAAACACGTCTGCAACGTCATATTCCAAAAATGGTAATGCAGGGAATATCCAAAAGCGGATTAAGTAAAGTGAACAAATGCTGAGTGCGCACAGCATAGCAATGCCCGTTAGCTTTCTAGTAGATAATTTCATTTTTTGCTCCTTCGTGCAGAATGTCATCTGCACACGATTTTTCTTTCATCCGGACTATACCGTCGGTCAGGGAATTACACCCTGTCTGCTTGCGCTCGTGGACTATACCACCGGTGGAGAATTTCACTCCGCCCCGAAAATGAAGCTTTATTAAATTTTAATTAGCGCCTTTTATGATGTTTATACCTGCGCTTGCGCCTATTCTATTTGCGCCGGCGTCAATAAGCTCCTTGAAAAAGGCAAAATCTCGTATTCCGCCCGAAGCCTTGACTCCGCAACGGTCTCCAACGGTGCGTCTCATGAGAGCAACGTTTTCTACGCTTGCTCCTGCTCCGAAAAAGCCCGTGCTCGTTTTGACGAACGATGCGCCTGCATCTACTGCTATATTGCATGCATCCACGATCTTTTCCTTTGAAAGATTGGACGTTTCAAGTATAACCTTAAGAGGTACTCCGCACTTGTCTACGATTTCCTTAATATCGTTATAAACGTAATCGTAATCACCGCTTATAAGCCTTGAGGTTGCAATCACCACGTCAAGCTCGTCTGCTCCGTCTTTAACTGCCTCTATTCCCTCCGTGACTCTGACAACGGTCTTGCTCTCACCAAAGGGAAAGCCTATTACGGACACCGTCTTTACCCCTGAGCCAAGAAGTGATTTTTTTGCAAGCGAAACGTAGTTCGGGTTAACGCAAACCGAGTAAAAACCGTATTCTCTTGCTTCGTCACAAAGCTTTACGATATCCTCGGGTGAAGCGGTAGTTTTAAGCAAGGTATGATCAATATATTTTGCAATATCCATAGTAGCTCCTACAGGGTAATTTCACCGATCTCATCTATTTTAGCATATATAAGACGAGGTTTGTCAAGCGTTTCACTTTTTATATCGAAAATACTTTCAAATTCTGATATATGCTGATCGGAAAGAGGTCTATTAGAGTACACTCTTGCAAGCGTGTCACCCTCTGAAATACTATCTCCTACTCTTACAGAGAGAACCATTCCGACACCGTAGTCGATCTCGTCCTCTTTTTTGACTCTTCCGCCACCAAGCGAGCAAACGAGCTCACCCGATCTGAGCGCGCTGACACCGTGAACGAAGCCCGAGCA
>JAZQYC010000258.1:0-3895 GCA_045633285.1 Clostridia bacterium
CTTAGGATAAGAAATTAAATCTCTATGATATTAACGTTTGTGTGACAATATCAGTATATCATATACGATTTTTTTATCAAACAGTTTTTATAGAGAAAATCCACCGCCGAAGCGGTGGATCACGTTAATTAATTAAGTGGATTGCCCTTGCTGTCAAAAAGAGGAAGGGGCTCAAGATAGATAATGTCGTCACGGCTAATAGCGTCACCCTCTGCAAGCACTGCCATCTTTGCAACGATATTACCTCCTGCACGCTTAACAAGCTCCTCTAGTGCGTGCAGTGACTCACCTGTTGATATTACGTCATCAACGATCAGCACACGCTTGCCCTTCATATACTCAGCATCAGCTCCGTCAATGTGAAGCGTCTGCTTGTGCGCTGTAGTTATCGAATGCACCTCAACGGAAAGCACGTCTGACATATAAGCCTTGATTCCCTTACGTGCAAGCACGTATTTGTTCATGCCTGCCTTGCGAGCCATTTCGTAAACGAGAGGTATGCCCTTGGACTCAGCAGTAATCAAAACGTCAAACTCAGGCGCCTTTGCAAGAAGGGCTTCTGCACACCTTTCGGTAAGCTCGATATCCCCAAACATAACAAATCCCGCAATAGTGAGATTCTCATTCAGGGGGCACATTTTCAAATCACGCTTTAATCCCGCAATAGTCATTGAATAATACATAATTCACCTCGACCTTTGTTTATCATAGTCCAAAAACCTCGGACAGTTATATTATACTCCTCTTTTAGTTTTTTTTCAATAAAAAAAAGCCCTTCTAAGAAGGGCTTTTTAATTTTTTCAAACTTATTTAAGCTCGGGAGTAGCGCCAGCCTCGGTAAGCTTCTTAGCGATAGCCTCAGCGTCTTCCTTGGAGATACCTTGCTTAACTGCCTTAGGAGCTCCATCAACGAGTGCCTTAGCCTCAACGAGTCCAAGTCCGGTGATTTCCTTAACGGTCTTGATAACGCCCATCTTGTTAGCGCCAACTTCCTTAAGGATAACGGTCCACTCGGTCTTCTCTTCCTCTGCTGCTGCAGCTCCGCCTGCTGCGGGTGCTGCTGCTACTGCTACTGCTGCGGGTGCTGCAGCGCTTACGCCAAATTCGTTCTCGATTGCCTTTACGAGCTCGTTAAGCTCAAGTACGGTCATAACTTTGATATCTTCTATCATCTTTGCAATATCTGCCATTTTAAATTTCCTCCGAAAATAATTTTTTGTTTTTTGTTTTTGTTTTTAATTATGCTTTCTGATCTGCAACGGCTTTAAGCGCAATTGCCAAACCGCCGACTGTTGCGTTGAGCGCTCTTGCAAGTCCTGCAATAGGAGCCTGGAGAACACCTGCGAGCATACCAAGCAATACTTCTTTGCTGGGAAGGCTTGCCAACGCTTCTACGCCCTTTGCATCAATGTAAGTGCCGTCTACCATACCGCATTTAACCTTGATCTGGGGATATTCCTTTCCGTTATCCTTCAAGATTTTAGCAGCGGAGACTGCATCTTCGTTAGAGAATGCAACGGCAGTAGAACCTTCAAGATCTTTGTTGAATTTGTCGCCATAACCGAGCTGTTCAAGTGCGATTGCAACAAGTCTGTTCTTTAAAACCTTGTACTCAACGTTACCCTTTCTGAAAAGAGCACGGAGAGTGGTATCTTGTGCAACGGTGATGCCCTTGTAGTCAACGATTACGAAAGATTTGCAGTTTTCGATCTTTTCTTTGATAGCGGCAACTTCAAGTTCTTTCTGTTTTCTTGCTTCTGACACTCTGTCTACCTCCTTATAAGTTTGAAAAAAGTCCCTACACCAAACGGCATAGGGACATAAAAAGTCTTATTTCCTTACGCCTACACAAGATTTACGCTGAGCTACTTGTGGTCTCTGGTGCAAATTACTATGATATTATAAACCTTTTTTTTGGCTTTGTCAAGCCTTATACACGATAATTTACCTTAATTCCGGGGCCCATCGTGCTAGCAAGCGCTACGCTCTTGATATAAATACCCTTTGCAGCAGCAGGCTTAGCCTTAACGAGTGCGTCCATAACGGTATTGAAGTTCTCGAGAAGCTTCTCAGCTCCAAAAGACTTCTTACCAATGATAACGTGTACGATAGCAGCCTTGTCAAGACGGTATTCTACCTTACCTGCCTTAACCTCGTTAACTGCCTTTGCAACGTCCATAGTAACGGTACCGGATTTGGGATTAGGCATAAGTCCCTTAGGACCAAGAACCTTACCAAGTCTACCAACAACACCCATCATATCAGGAGTGGTGATACATACGTCAAATCCAAACCAACCCTCGTTCTGAATCTTAGCAGCGATCTCTTCTGCGCCAACAAAGTCTGCGCCTGCAGCCTGAGCCTCGTCAGCCTTTGCGCCCTTAGCAATAACGAGAACCTTAACAGATTTACCCGTTCCGTTAGGAAGAACGCATACGCCACGAACCTGCTGATCTGCGTGTCTGGGATCTACACCAAGACGAACGTGAAGCTCTACAGTTTCGTCAAATTTTGCGTTTGCCGTGTCAACGACCATGTTCATAGCATCGGTTGCTTCGTATGCGGCCTTGAAATCATACTTCTTGAGAGAATCTGATAATCTCTTTCCTACTTACATAATTTCCCTCCGCTTAGTCTGCAACAACAACGCCCATACTGCGTGCCGTTCCGGCTATCATAGCCATCGCCGACTCAATGCTTGATGCATTAAGGTCAGGCATTTTCATTTCTGCTATCTCACGAAGCTGAGCTTTGGTAAGAGTAGCAACCTTGTCTTTGTTAGGACGAGCCGATCCGCTCTCGATTCCGCAAGCCTTACGGATAAGTACGGGTGCGGGAGGAGTCTTGAGAATAAAAGTGAATGAACGGTCTGCGTAGATCGTCATTACAACAGGTATTACAAGTCCTGCCTGTTTAGCGGTCTTTTCGTTGAACTCCTTGGTAAATCCCGGGATATTGATACCGTGAGGTCCTAAGGTTGAACCGACGGGAGGTCCCGGAGTAGCTTTACCGGCAGGGAGCTGCAGTTTAACAACTGCGGTAATCTTCTTTGCCATATAGCATATCCTCCAATGTGGTCAAACGAATTGCGTATGAGTATATTTGCGCAACTCTCCCACAATATATAAAAGCCCGAAGGCGTTTATATCTGTTCTATCTGATAAAAATCAAAGTCAACCGAGGTCTGACGACCGAACATGGTAACGTTTACGCGTACCTTTTCCTGTTCACGGTTGATTTTCTCAACGACGCCAATGAAATTCTCAAACGCGCCCATGGTAACTCTGACGGTATCGCCCTCTTTGTACTCGAGATCGTCGAGCTTGACCTTTTCAAGGTGCATTCTCTTAACCTCTTCTGCAGTCAAAGGCTTGGGCTCTCCCTTAGGTCCAACGAAACAGGTAACGCCCTGCGTCGTGGTGACGAGATACCATATTCTATCCGTGTAAACCATCTTCAAGAATACGTACCCGGGGAACTTCTTGCGCTGTACTACCTTGCGCTTACCGTCCTTTTCTACGATATCGTCCTCGATAGGTATAGCAACGTCGATGATGTAATCAGCAAGGTTGTTGTTATCTCTTATTTTAAGGAGCTTCTCCTTAACCATATTCTCATAGCCGGAATAGGTATGGATAACGTACCATTTGCCTTCAAGCTTAGCTACTTCGTCCATCATTCACCTCTTAACCAATCAAAAGACTAAACAAAAATGCGAGCAAGGAGTCAAAAGCGTAAACGACCACGAGGAAGAACGCAACAACGGAAAGTACAACCCCCGTTTTTGCGATGACTTTTCTGACCGACGGCCAGGAAATCTTCTTCAGTTCAGAACGAATTTCACGGAACCACGTCTTGATGCGTCCCTTTTTCTTATCCTTCGATTTCTTAACCG
>JAZQYC010000259.1:0-3783 GCA_045633285.1 Clostridia bacterium
CGATTGCAATTATAGCACTACTAAAATTCTTTGTCAAAAAAATTTACAAAAATTTGCAAAAAAATTTCAGGTGTGTTAACTTTTAACAAAAAAGATACATATACGCCTTTAAAAATGTTATAAATTAACATTTGTTAAGAATAATGTTAAATAATGTTAATTATTTTCACATTTTGAACATATTTAACATCTCCTTATCAAGGTATATTTTAAGAGCTCACACGCATATTAGGATTATGAATAAAAATAGGTGGATCATTTGCGTTATCATACTTGTGATTTCCTTTTGCGCTATGACGGGACTTCGATCGGTAGCCTTTTCTGCGAGTGAGAATAGCCTTTTGCTTACGATCTGCGAGAGGGGAGATATTCTGTTTCAAAAGAGCTACACTCTCAATCCTGAGTTTGAGTTCAACGCAAGAGGTCGAGAGTCAGAGATTGCAAGGGTACTTGCCGAGGGGTTTGACGAGGTGGAGCTTGCCGATTATCTTTACGGTAGTCTTGGACGGGATATAGACGAGCTATTTGATAAAGTGGACGAGATAAAGCTTTCTCAGCTCGTTGAGTATCGGGGAGAGGGTAGATTCCATTACTTTCCCGAAAGGAGCGGATTGAGAGTAGACAGGGGAGAATTCTTTGAGAGGCTTTTTGAGAGCGTTGGGAAAGAAGCGTTGAGAGTTGAGATAAAGAGGACTCAATGCGATCAAAGGTACGGACTTGACGAGTTACGCTCCTGTACCGAGCGTATTGCAAGCTATTCCACCTCGTATCAATATTCTCCCGAGGGACGAAAGCACAATATAGCCTTGGCGTCTAAATTTCTCTCGGGCAGGGTGATAGAGAGCGGAGAGGTACTTTCCTTTAATCAGGTCGTTGGAAAGAGAACGACGGCAAGGGGATTTCGGGAGGCTAAGGTCATTCAGGAGGGCAAATACTCTGACGGCGTGGGAGGTGGAGTGTGTCAGGTGGCTACCACTCTTTATAACGCAACGCTGAGGGCAGGTCTTACTACCGTTTCTTGCTCGAGACATACTTTAGCGCCCTCATACGTTCCGCTATCCTTTGACGCTATGGTGAGCGATCACACCGATCTCAAAATTAGAAACGATAGAGCCTTTCCCGTGTTTTTGGAGCTTATTGCAAGCGGAGAAAGACTCACGGTGAACGTCTACGGCAAGAAAAGCAACGAGGAGTACCGTTTCGTGAGCGAGACCGTGGAGGTCGTGCACTTTGAAGGGGAGGATATCGAGGAAAACGCCGTCTATCGTGACGGCTAC
This sequence comes from Clostridia bacterium, assembly GCA_045633285.1. GTDB lineage: Bacteria > Bacillota > Clostridia > Christensenellales > RUG350 > RGIG2224. The sequence continues at coordinate 1,278 of JAZQYC010000259.1, forward strand.
AAAAGCCGTGGCTACAAGCTCGTATACAAGGACGGAAAGCTCGTGAGAAGAATACTCCTAAGAGAGGACGTGTACAAGCCGTACAGGGTGGCGCAGTAGGCGAGCAATGTATTGCAACCTTGCGGTTGCGTGAATTAAAAGCAAGCTTTCATGAATTGCGCCTTTTGCGCATGGTTGTAATTCAATTCATGGTGCGGAGCGAGAAATCATGGCGAAGCCAATTCATGATGCATCAGCGTTAATTCATTTATAAAAAAAGAGCTTCCTTTTTCGGGGAAGCTCTGTGATATTTATTTCTTCTCAAGAATGATAGTGACCGGACCGTCGTTCATCTGGTCGATCTGCATGTCTGCACCGAATATGCCGTATTTGACGGGGACGCCCTCCATTTTGATAGCCTCTCCGCACTTGCGGTACAGCTCGTCTGCTCGATCTGGCTTTTCGGCAAGAGAAAAGCTCGGGCGGTTGCCGTGCGCGCAGTCTGCCATAAGGGTGAACTGCGATACGAAAAGGATCTCGCCTTTAACGTCCTTGACGGACAAATTCATCTTGCCCTCTTCGTCCTCAAAAATGCGCATATTGGCTATTTTTTTGGCAAAATAATCGATAGTCGATTCGTCGTCGCCTGCCTCTACGCCAAAGTACACGGTAAGACCCTTGCCTATCTCGCTGATAAGCTTGCCGTCTACCGAAAGATTGGAATATTTGACTCTTTGAATAACTGCTTTCATATTTTCAGGATATCACAAAATCTTACTTTCGTCACCTGTTTTTAGCATTTTTAGTTGAAATTATAAAAGTTTGGTTTTTGACCACGCAGGAATTGACATTGACTAAAAAAAAGAGTACTCTATAAATATAACGATTTTATCGGAGGGAAACATGAAATTTACGGCAGTTGGCGACATTCTCATTCAGAAGAGAATAGCAGAGGGATACAAGGGCTTTACCGAGCTTGGAGACTTCATAAGACGAGGTGACGCTAAGTTCTTTAACTTAGAGGCTTCGCTCAATTACGAGGGTGAGTGCTTCGCTTCTCAGTTCAGCGGTGGCACTTACGTTAGAACTAATCCCGAGGTGCTTGGCGACCTTGAGAATTTCGGATTCAATATGACCTCGGCTAACCAGAATCATATCATGGACTTTTCGTACGAGGGACTTTTGCGTACCAAGGAAGAGCTTGACGCAAGCAGTTACGTACACGCAGGTATCGGATGCAACCTTGACGAGGCTTCTGCTCCCAGATATCTCGAGACTGCAAAGGGCAGAGTAGCTCTCATTGCGGTCAATACCTCTTTTAACCCTGCTATGATGGCAGGAAGACAGTCAAGAAGAGTTCCCGGAAGACCGGGTATCAACGGAGTTCGTCACGACGAGACCATAGTAGTTACTCCCGAGCAGCTCAAGGCAGTTCAGGAGATCAGCGCAGTAACGCATATCAACGCGCCTAAGGATATCGTTCGCCGTGAGGGATACGAGCTTCCTCTTCCCGAGGGCGTAGCCGAGCTTGGTCCTAACCTCAGATTCAGGGTAGCAAAAGAGGGTGAAGAGCCACACGTTGAGATGACCTGCAATCAGACCGACCTCAAGAGAGTTATCGCTGCTATCGAGGAGGCTAAATTCCAGGCAGATTACGTAATGATCTCGATCCACAATCATCAGATAGTAGGAGAGAGCAAGGAGACCGTTCCTACCTTCATAAAAGAGTTTGCTCACGCAGTAATAGACGCAGGAGCAAACGCAGTTATCGGACACGGACCTCATCTTCTCAGAGCTATCGAGGTATACAAGGATTGCCCGATATTCTATTCGCTCGGAGATTTCATTCTCCAGCTTTATAACGTAGAGCTTGCTCCCGAGGAGTTTTACAACAAATACGGCGTTCATTCAGATCTTTCTGCGTACGAGCTTTTGAAGAAGCGTTCGCAGAATTTCACGGTCGGTCTTATGGAGCAAAAGGTAATGCTTGAGACTATTATACCCTATTGGGAGACCGAAAACGGCAAGATCACTAAGCTTGAGCTTTTGCCCGTTGAGGTAGTAACGGACGGCGTTCAGGGTCTCAGAGGTCTTCCGAGAATTGCTAAAAATCCCGACTTTATGGATAGACTTGCTAAGCTTTCCGCTCCTTACGGCTTGAAGATCAAGATGAAGGACGGCGTGGGCGTTTGCGAATGGTAAAATCAAAAAGCATTTGACGCGTTCAAATGCTTTTTTCGTATCAAAAAAGGAGAGTGTAATATGAAAGTTGCAGTTATAACGGGCGCATCGTCAGGCTTAGGCAGAGATTTTGCCCTTGAGCTTTACAAGAATAAAAAGGCGGATTTTTTCTACCTTATCGCAAGAAGAGAGGAGAGGCTCGTTGCTCTCAAGAAAGAGCTTGACGACAACGCTCTCGTGCTTTGCGCAGACCTTACCACAAACGAGGGTATAGAAAAGGTGAGATCCGCTCTTAAGGAGAACGCGCCTAAGGTCAGCTATCTCGTGAACGCCTCGGGGTACGGAA
>JAZQYC010000260.1:0-2015 GCA_045633285.1 Clostridia bacterium
TAGATACGACCACGAATTCGGAGAAGACATACAGATCGGAGGACTCTTCCTTAAGATCAATGCAACGGGTAAGGTCGAAAACGTATGGCTTGACTTTGAAGCAAAATACGTTGGTAAAACAGGCACGGACGGAACGGGTACTCAGGCGTATAAAGCGTGCGCGCTTACCTATCTCAATCGTGGAGAAATATACGATAACTTCTTTAACGCAAAATTCTACGCAGATACGGCAAACTTTAATCAGCGCTCGGCAATTATCGGTATCTACGGCGGTAAGCATTGCAGAAATATCGTAAACATTGCATCGTACAGAAATGACGTTATAAACAGCGGTGGCGCGCTTGGTTGGGAATCAGCGTACAGCGGAGTACAGACTGACAACGTCGTAATTGCAAACCACAGCTCGTCTGCTCAGAATAAGTACACGAGTGACGACGAATTCTTCACGGCTTGGGCAAACGAGGAGATTCTCAATCAGGAGACCTATACCGATTGGACGATCGAGAACTACGAGATATATCTCGCAGATAGAAAGATCGATCATAATTTCCCCGTTGCAGGCGGAAACCGTATTATGACGGCAGAACAGCTTCTCAGCATTAATGAAGCTACCGAGAATTGCTATCTTGGAACGGATATTGATCTGAGCGCGTCTGATTGGAAGAGCGTAACGGGATATGCGTACGGCTCGCAGAGGCTTGATCTTGCTTACCTTATTGAGAGCCTTACCGTTACTCTTGACGGAAGAGGACACAAGGTAACCGTCAGATACGATCATGAGTTTAACGAGAACGTACAGGTAGCAGGCTTATTCCTTGAGGTCAGAGTTGGCGGAGTAGTCAAGAATCTCAACCTTGACTTTGAGGCAAAGTACGTAGGAAAGTCCGGAACGGACGGAACGGGTACTCAGGGCTACAAGGTGTGCGCTCTTACCTATCGTAACACGGGACTTATTCATGATAATTTCATAAACGCAAGATTCTACGCAGATACCGCAAGCTTTACTCAGCGTACCACGGCTATAGGATCGTACGGCGGTAATATAAACAGAAATATCATGATAAGCGCCTCCTATAGAAACGGCGTTCAAAATAAAGACGGTCACTTAGGATGGGAAAAGCCTATCGGAGGAAACATCACGGATAACGTAGTTATTGCAAAGTTTGATTCTTCAACTCAGAATAATTACGTAAGCACGGACGCATTCTTCACGGCTTGGGCAAACCAGGAAATTTTGAATCAGAGCACCTATACAAATTGGACTATAGATGCAACTAACAAAACTATAAAGCTTTCAAAAGTAGAAATTACGTGGTAAGGAGCAGAACATGGAAACAGTTGACAACAAATTGATGCGCAAAAACCATCGCAGAAAGCATCTGAAAGAAAAGGTTTTCATTTGGAGCATTTGGATTGTTCCGATTGTCATTTTCGTGATGATGCAGCTCGGATCCTCAATAAGAAGCATACTTCTTGCTTTTCAAAAGTACGACTTTGAAACGGGTACGTACTATTGGGTAGGATTTGAGACGTTGAAAGAGGTATTTATCGACTTCGTAAGCAACCAGCTGATCGTCGTCAGTATAGGTAACTCCGTTATAATCTGGCTTATCAATACTTTCATCGGTATTCCCGTACATCTTCTCGTTTCATTTGCTGTATACAAGAAGGTTTACGGAGCAGAGATATACAGAGTAATACTTTTCTTGCCCTCGATCATATCAGGTATGGTATGGACTCTTATTTACTCATATCTTGTTGACTACGGTCTGCCCATAATTCTTGGCAATCCCGAGCTTATGAGCTTCCTGAATAACCCTGATACAAACTTCTGGACATTGGTAGTTTATTCACAATGGCTCGGATTTGCCGGAGGACTTATCATTTATACGGGCGCTATGAGCAGAATCCCCGTATCTATCGTAGAATACGGTAAGCTCGACGGACTTAGCCACAGCAAGGAGTTTATACACATAACTATACCCCTAATATTCCCGACTCTCTCTGTTACGCTT
>JAZQYC010000261.1:0-5124 GCA_045633285.1 Clostridia bacterium
ACTCTTTTGCGTATACTTATAGGACTTGAAAGAGCGGATAGCGGTAGCATCATCAAAGGTGGAGTAGATATTTCGGGCTTTACGAGCTACGAGAGAGGAATGGGCATAGTTTTCCAAAACTACGCGCTTTTTCCGAATATGACCGTTCTTCAGAACGTTGAGTACGCTCTTACTATCAGAAAAGAGACCCAGGAAAAGGCAAGAGAGGTAGCCCTCCGTACTTTAGAGCACGTAGGACTTACCGATCAGATCAACAAAAAGCCAAGTCAGCTCTCGGGCGGTCAGCAACAGAGAGTAGCGATCGCAAGAACTCTTGCTACAAACCCCGACATCATTCTTCTTGACGAGCCTATTTCCGCTCTTGACGTAACCAACAGAGAGATAATGAAAGCCGAGCTTAAAGCTCTTCAGAAGAAGTTTAACGCTACCATGCTTTTCATTACACACGATCAGGAGGAGGCGTTTTATCTGAGCGATAGAATAATGGTCATGAACGAGGGCAATATCGAGCAGATGGATACTCCTATCAATATTTACAAAAATCCTGCAAACGCTTACGTAAAAGAGTTTGTAGTGGATCAGCTTGACAAAAAATATACCGATTTATTAGGATATACGGGAAGGGCTTAATATGAAAAATAGACCTTTTAAAATTCTGAAATACGTCTTGCTGATATATCTGTCGGTGACCGTGCTTCTTCCTATAATAAGCCTGTTTGCAAATATCAGGGGAGAGCATATTACCTCGGTGTTTACGGCGGTGCAGTTCTTGCCAATGCTTGGAAACTCCGTATTCACGACGGTCGTTGCGACTATTCTGTCGGTAGTTATATCGTTCTTTTTGGCGTTTGCGATCAGCAGATCGTGTATAAGATTCAAGTCAGTATGGGTAGTTCTTTTCACCGTACCTATGCTGATACCGAGTATTTCGCACGGTATGGGTCTCGTACTGCTCTTTGGTGACAACGGTATGATAACCAATATGCTTGGAATCAATATCGGACTATACGGACACCTTGGTATCATAATGGGATCTATATTGTATTCATTTCCGGTAGCGTTTTTGCTATTTTACGATTCGTTCCAGTACGAGGATTACACGATGTACGAGGCAGCGAGCGTGCTTGGTCTATCTAAGTGGCAACAGTTTATCAAGATAACTCTTCCATCAATGAAGCAGACGATAGTATCAGCAGTACTTGCGGTATTTACTATGGTATTTACGGACTACGGCGTGCCTCTTACTACGGGCGGAACGGTCATGACTCTTCCCGTGTATATGTACAGAGAGGTTATCGGAATGATGAACTTTTCAGAGGGCGCAGTCGTTGGCGTAGTTCTTCTTTTGCCGGCTGTTATAGCTTTTCTTATCGACCTCAAAAAGAGCGGAACGGAAAACTCTGCAAGCACGGTAACCAAGAGCTTCAATTTCACCGCAAACAAAACGAGAGATATAATCGTATACGTGGTATTCACGATAACGGTAATACTGCTTTGTATGCCGATAATAGCCTTTATTTGTCTAAGCTTCGTGAAGCAGTATCCGATAGATATGAGCTTTACCTTAGATAACGTCAAGAAGCTTCTTGATAACGGCGTTCATATGTATCTGGTCAATTCGCTTGCAGTTGCGCTTCTGACGGCTCTCGTTGGAACGGTGCTATCGTACTTTTCGGCTTACGCAACGGCAAGATCGGGCAAAAAGGTCTCGAACAAGGTATTGCACTTTATCAGTATGCTTTCGCTTGCTATCCCGGGTGTAGTTCTTGGTCTATCGTTCGTTATGACCTTTAAGGATATACCGATATATTCGACGATATTTATTCTCGTTATCGTAAATATAGTGCACTTTTTCTCTTCGCCCTATCTACTTGCGTATAACTCCTTGTCTAAGTTCAACCCGAACTTAGAGGACGTATCCAAGTCGCTTGGAATAGGCAGACTCAGAATGATAATGAGGGTATACGTGCCAAGCACCTTGCCTACGATAATCGAGATGTACAGCTACTATTTCATAAACGCAATGATCACGATATCGGCAGTATCCTTCCTCGTAACGTTCAGAACGAATACGCTGTCGCTTATGATACCTCAGCTTGAGGCTCAGTCCTTTATGGAGGGAACGGCTCTCGTATCACTTCTGATACTTGGACTCAACCTCGTTGAAAAGGGTATAGCGTTCTTTATAAAAAGACACATAACGCTCAAAAATCTTAAGCAAAACGTAGAAGAATAATAGAAATAGTTTAAAAAACAAACGCACCTCAAATTTAATATTGGGGTGCGTTTGTTTATAATAAAGTAAGTTATTTCGTTGGGGGATAACGCTTAATAACGTTGGTTTCTCCAAGCAAATAATCTATGCTCGTCTTATAAAATCTTGCAAGCTTGATAAGAACGGAGGTTGGAATATCGTTTTCACCCGTTTCGTATTTAGAATAACCCGTTTGCGACATATTCAGCATTTTTGCCACTTGAGTTTGATTCATATCCTTATCCTCTCTTAGATCTCTTAATCGCGTATACATATATTCTCCTGATTTGCATTTTTTTGAATTATAAGATAATCTGTTTTAGATTATTGACATTTAACCTGAAATAGATTATAATAACTAAAAAAGATCACCAATAAGGAGTAGGATATGAAAAAAATAGTTAGGGCATTATTGGTACTTGCTTTGTGCGTTACATGCGTATTTTTTGCGGTTGCGTGTAGAAGACATCCAATTGATAATGCAGTAAAAAAGATGGAAGAAGCAAATAGCTACAAAATGACCGTAGAGATGAGCGCGGCAGAGTTTGGAGAGAGCATTAAGATCGATATGCTCATAAAGGTTGACGGAGATTGGGGCTATGTAACGGGAAAAACTATAATCAATGGTAAAGTAGAAGCTAGCACGCATGCTTACGTACATAAAAAAGGTAAGAAAACCACAACCTACGTCAAGGATAGCTCAGGAGAATATATTGCGACGACTCAGGAAATAGACGAGTACGGCTTGATGGATGGAGATTGGATCTACGATCTTCTTGATAGTGATAACTACAAAGAGGTAGAGGACGAGAAAAGCACTTACGAGCTAAAAAGAGACGTTGAAATTGAAATAGGTAACGATATGGAGGTAGAGGACGCTTATTTGATAATAAACTCTGATAAGATCAAGCTCTACGTTGAGGTAGAATACGAAGGAATAGATATGGATCTTACCATGATCGTATCAGATACCAACGACACGAAGGTGTCTTTGCCTAAGGCTCTTGATGAGCTAGATGAAGATTAAATAAAAAAACGGTTTTCAAGCAGAAAACCGTTTTTTCATTATTTACATTTCGCTATATTTGTGGTATTATAGGAGAGTACTTAAGAGGTAGTTATGTTAAAGAAGTTTTTTTCCTATTACAAACCGCATAAAAAAATGTTTGCGCTCGATATGCTTGCATCGTTTGCAGTATCGACGCTCGGCATATTTTATCCTATCGTTACGAGGACGATGCTCAACGATTTTATCCCCAATCAAGCCTACGATATGATAATTATCTTTGGTCTTGTTCTTCTTGCACTTTATCTTATCAGAATGGGTCTTGATTATTTTATTCAGTATCAGGGACACATGGTAGGATGTAAGATGCAGGCGCAGATGAGAAGAGATATGTTTAATCATTTGCAAAGGCTTCCGTATAAGTTCTACGATAACAACGAGACGGGCAAGATAATGTCGAGAATGACCAACGATCTATGGGAGGTTAGCGAGCTTGCTCATCACGGTCCTGAGAACGTTATCATATCCTCGATATCCATAATCACCTCGTTTATTTATCTTGCTACTATCAATATATGGTTGACTCTTATTATATTCGTATGCGCGCCCTTGCTTTTGACGATATCGTTCAGATATAGAAAGCGTATGCGCAATGCGTTTATGGAGAATCGCAAGGCGGTAGCCGAGATAAACGGAGCTTTGGAGAGTAGCTTATCAGGTATCAGAGTAACCAAGGCGTTTGACAACGCGGAAACCGAAAGAGTAAAATTTGAAAAGGGAAATATAGCCTTCGTTGAGTCCAAAAAGGATTCGTACAGGGCAATGGGCGCATTCCACGCTCTCACCACCCTCGTTACCAACGTTTTTAACGTAATAGTGCTTATAGCAGGAGGACTGTTTTTGTACGGAGGCACGATAACCTTTGCCGATTATACTACGTTTATAGTATCGATCAACCTTTTCCTTGGACCTGTCAACACGCTCATTATGTTTACCGAGCAGTATCAGAACGGAGTTACGGGATTTAAGAGATTTCTCGAGATACTTGAGGCTGAGCCCGAGATCGACGGAGAAAACGCCAAGGATATAGAAAGAGTAGAGGGAAACATCACCTTAGAAAACGTTACCTTTGAGTACGAGCAAAGCAAGGAAGTTTTGAGGAATATGAGCCTCGAGGTCAAAAAGGGTCAGGTATTTGCTCTCGTTGGACCAAGTGGCGGAGGAAAGACTACGATCTGTCACCTCATTCCCAATTTCTACAAGATTGAAGAGGGCAATATACTTATAGACGGCGTGAATATCAAGGATATCACTATGGCGTCGCTCAGACGCAATATCGGTATAGTTCAGCAGGACGTATTTCTGTTTAATTCAAGCATACGGGACAATATATTGTACGGTAAGCCTGATGCAACTGAGGAAGAGGTTATTATAGCTGCCAAAAGAGCCAATATCCACGATTTCGTAATGACGCTCAAGGACGGATACGACACCAAAATAGGCGAGCGTGGAGTCAAACTCTCGGGCGGACAGAAACAAAGGCTTTCAATAGCAAGGGTATTTCTCAAAAATCCTCCCATACTTATACTTGACGAGGCAACGAGCGCGCTTGATAACACCACGGAAATTCTTATTCAGGAATCACTCAACGAGCTTTGCAAGGGCAGAACGACTATAGTAGTTGCCCATAGACTCTCAACCGTCAAGAACGCTGACGAGATAGCAGTTATCTCGGGAGGCGAGATAATAGAAAAGGGCACGCACAACGAGCTGATAAACATAGAAAACGGTGTTTACGCTCACCTGTACAGCTTGCAATTCAGAGAGGAATAAACTTAAAAAAAGTACAAAATGGTCGCGACCA
>JAZQYC010000262.1:0-5181 GCA_045633285.1 Clostridia bacterium
CCAACGCTATTTTTCTCGGGACTTAAATGCGGAGTTGACTTTGACGTCTCCTTAGAGATAATAGACGAATTTCTTGAGAGGGCGCAAAGGATCAAATTGCAGGCAAAAAACGGTATTACGTCCTGCGTTGCGTGTGAAAACGCTGATATTTCTCTAAGCGTTGAAGAGCTTACCTTGTGGGCTTTTGGACTTTTGAAAAAGCAGGGGCTTCCTGAGGTTGATTTTGTATCAAAAGACGGAAAAATAAGCATTAGTGACAGATATTTGTAGTCATATGATAGGCAAAACAGTTGAGTTTTGCTCGTAAATATAGTATTATAATAAATAAACATTTATTTTGGAGACGTTATGATCAAGCTTACTAAAGGAAAAGTGTATTACTCAAACGGCAAACTACTCAGCGAAAACGATCTTGCTTCGCTTGGAAAAAGCGCAGAGGGCGCAAGTAAAAAAACTATTGCGTACTCAATTTTGTCCTCACACAACGTGAGTGGAGACGACAGTAAGCTCAAGCTCAAGTTTGACGCGCTTGCCTCGCACGATATTACCTACGTTGGTATTATTCAGACGGCAAAGGCGAGCGGTCTGGAGACTTTTCCTATTCCCTACGTTTTGACTAATTGCCACAACAGCCTTTGCGCTGTTGGTGGAACTATCAACGAGGACGACCATCTCTTCGGTTTGTCCGCAGCTAAAAAGTACGGTGGAATCTTCGTTCCTCCTCATCTTGCAGTTATTCATACCTATATGAGAGAAATGATGAGTGGAGCAGGTAAGATGATCCTTGGAAGCGATTCGCATACCCGTTACGGAGCGCTTGGAACGATGGCTATCGGAGAGGGTGGACCAGAGCTTGTTAAACAGCTTTTGTCACGCACCTACGACGTTGCTTATCCCGAGGTTATAGCAGTAGTTCTCAAAAATAAGCTCAGAAAGGGCGTTGGTCCTCAGGACGTAGCGCTTACGCTTATCGGAGAGGTGTTCAAATCGGGATTCGTTAAAAACAAGGTGCTTGAGTTCGTTGGTGACGGTATAGCAAATCTTTCCATGGAGGAGCGTAACGGTATCGACGTTATGACGACGGAAACGGCTTGCTTGTCATCGGTTTGGATGACTGATGAAAAGACCAAGGAATATTTCGTTGCAAGAGGAAGAGGGGAGGCGTACGCTAAGCTTGCTCCCGAGGATTTTGCTTGCTACGACGGCGCTGTAGAGATCGATCTTGCAAAGGTCGAGCCTATGATAGCTCTTCCTTTCCACCCGAGCAATACCTACACGCTTAAGGATCTTATCGCAAATCCCTACGACATTTTTGCTAAATGCGAAAAGGAAGCAAAGGAGCTTCGTGGCAAAAACGCCCCTGCTCTTGATCTTCTTTCCTCTATTGACAAAAACGGTAATATCCGTGTAAATCAGGGCGTTATCGCAGGATGCGCAGGCGGTACATTTGATAATATCGTAAGAGCGGGCAATATCCTTGCAGGTGGCTCGGTTGGAAGCGGAGACTTTACTCTTTCGGTGTATCCCTCAAGTCAGCCTGTGTACGCAGACCTCGTAAGAAACGGAACTATCCTTAAGCTTATGCAAGCAGGCGCGATCGTAAAAACGGCGTTTTGCGGACCGTGCTTCGGAGCTGGAGACGTTCCTGCTAACGGTACGCTCTCTATTCGTCACACGACGAGAAATTTCGAGAGCCGTGAGGGTAGCAAGCCGGCTGACGGACAGAGCGCAGGCGTTGCACTTATGGATAGTATGAGTATAGCTGCTACCGCATCAAGAGGTGGCGTGCTTACCTCTGCTATGGATATTGATTTCGACGATAAGGTAGACGAGTTCGTATTCGACGAGACTATATACAAGAACAGAGTATATAACGGTTATAAAGCACCCAAGGAGGGTGAGCTTCGTTACGGACCTAATATTGCTGATTGGCCCAAGATCGAGGAGCTTAAATCAAATCTCCTCGTTAAGCTTGCAGCGGCAATATACGACGACGTAACAACGACTGACGAGCTTATTCCCTCGGGTGAGACCTCGTCATATAGATCAAATCCCTTGAAGCTTGCAGAATTTGCTCTTTCAAGAAAAGTACCCGAGTACGTTTCAAGAGCAAAAGCAATCAAGTCCGAGAGCTTGGAAAGCCCAGAGCTTAAGTGCGTGCTTGACAAGGTTGGAGCAAAGGCAGAAGAGGTCACCTACGGTAGTGCAATTTACGCAACCAAGCCGGGTGACGGTAGTGCAAGAGAGCAAGCAGCGTCCTGTCAGAGAGTGCTTGGAGGCTCTGCTAACTTTGCCGTTGAATACGCTACGAAGAGATACCGTAGCAACCTTATCAACTGGGGTATGATGCCCTTTATGACGAGCGAGAAGCTCGAGGTTGGAGATTACGTATACGTTAAGGACGTTCTTGAGGGATTGAAGAGCGGAAAAACGGAATTTAACGGAATAATAATAAGAGGTGACCAAACCAAAGAGGCGATCTTCAAAACGGGCGATCTAACGCCTGCTGAGAGAAAAATCATTGAGTGCGGTTGCCTGATGAATTATTACAATAAGGGGAACTAATGGCATACCTTTCACTTTACAGAAGGTTCAGACCAAGTGGCTTTGATAAGCTTCTCGGACAGGAACACATAGTCAGAATTCTCGTTAATCAGATAAATACGGGATCTGTGGGTCACGCTTATTTGTTTACGGGAGCAAGAGGTACGGGTAAGACGAGCGCCGCGAAGATATTTGCAAGAGCGGTCAACTGTCTTAGTCCTATAAACGGCTCACCATGCGGTGAATGCGCCGTTTGTAAGGCTCTTTCGGACGTGTCCAATCTTGATATTCTCGAGATAGACGCTGCAAGTAACAACGGCGTAGACGAGATCAGAGATCTCAGAGAAAAGATCAAATATCCTCCTGTGTCCGGAAAATACAAGGTATATATCGTCGACGAGGTTCATATGCTTTCGACGGCTGCTTTTAACGCGCTTTTGAAAACGTTGGAAGAGCCTCCTGCTCACGCTATATTTATACTTGCAACGACCGAGGTGCAGAAGCTTCCTGATACGATACTTTCACGTTGTATGCGTTTTGATTTCAGGCTTTTACCCGAGGAGCTTATTGCTAAGCATCTTGAAAACATATTCAAAACGGTCAACAAAAAGGCTGACGACAGCGCGATCAGAGCAATAGCATCTGCAGGTGAGGGCAGTATGCGTGACGCTTTGTCGGTTGCAGATATGTGTCTTTCGTATTCTGAGGGTGAGCTAACGTACGCTGACGTGCTTGAAATACTTGGCGCAGTCGATAGAAGCGTGCTTACCGATCTTATAGACGATATGCTTAGCGGAGACGTAAGGTCTGCTCTTGATAGAATAGACGAAACGGTTAATTGCGGACGCAGTATTTCCGTTCTTGTTAAAGACCTTGCTATGATGCTCAGAAACGCTATCGTTTTGAAAAGTGGCTCTGATAAAAGCTTTGCTCTTCCTGCAAACGTATGCTCTAAGCTTAGAATAATTGCAGGCAAATACGAGAATTCTATTCTTCTCCGCTCTTTGGAAAAGCTTAACGAGCTGACGGCTGAGCTCAGATACAGCACTTCGCCGAGACTTCTGCTTGAGGCTACGGTGGTCAAAATAAGCGATAGCCGAGCCGATCTCAACGTGGACGGACTTTTGACGAGGATCACTATGCTTGAGGGTAAGATCGCAGAGCTTAACTCTAAGGTCGCAAATATCGAATCGGGCGCAGTTTCAGCTTCCGTCAAATCGTGCGGTCAGACCTCGTACAAAGCTCCTGCTATTGAGCCTGATAATATGGGTGGTGATTCAAGGCGTATATGGGCAAGATTCGTCAAATATCTCAGAGACTCGGGAATGTTTGCCTTGTATCAAGGCGCGCTTTCGGTCAAGGAGACAGAGATAGACGGAGGAATCTTCAGCGTAGTGGTTGGCGATAATACCAATTATTCTATCCTTTCAAGCTCACAAAACGTTGCTGAAATAGGCAGAATGCTCACAGAGCTGACGGGTGTTGAATATAAATTTAAATGCAAGCTTCCCGAGGGTATGACGGAAGCGCAAACGGGAGATATCGATAGACTTAAGTCCTTGATATCGGACGATAAACTCAAAATAATCAAATAAGGAGAAGGTTATGGCTAAGTTTAATGGCTTCGGAGGCGGTTTCGGAGGCGGAAATATGAATCAGATGATGATGCAGGCTCGCAAAATGCAACAGGATCTGCAAAAAGCTCAGGAAGAGATCGCAGAAACTGAGGTAGTAGGTAGCGCAGGCGGTGTCGTTGAGGTAGTACTCACGGGAGACAGAAAGGTGGTTTCGGTTACTATTGAGCCCGAGGCAGTAGACCCTGATGACGTAGAGATGCTCGAGGATCTTATCGTTGCAGCGTTTAACTCTGCAATGGAAGAGGTAGATAAGCTTTCTGAAGAAAAGCTTGGACCTATGGCAGGAATGCTTGGAGGTCTACGTTGAAAAGCATAGAGTCTATAGCAAGACTTACCGCAAGATTTCACTCTCTTCCGGGCGTTGGAATGAAGACTGCAGAGCGTTACGCATACGCAGTTATCAATATGAGTGAGGACGAGGTAAAGGAGTTTGCCTCATCTCTTCTTGAGGTCAAGGAAAAGATAAGGCTTTGCTCTGTTTGCGGTAACTTTACCGATAGAGAGGTCTGCCATATCTGCGAAACGAGAGATAGCTCCGTTATTTGCGTGGTCAAAGAGCCCAAAGACGTGACCGCAATGGAAAAGCTCAAGGATTTTAAGGGCGTATATCACGTTTTGCACGGAACGCTTGATCCTCTTTCGGGCGTAGGACCTGACGATATAAGGGTTTCTGAGCTTTTGAAAAGGCTTGACGGGGTAAACGAGGTCATTATGGCGCTCAACGCCGATGCAAGCGGAGAGGCAACGTCACTCTATATTGCAAGACTATTGAAGCCTCTCGGCATCAAGGTCACAAGACTTGGTAGCGGTATTCCGGCAAATTCCGACATAGAATACGCTGACGAGATCACTTTGATGCGCGCAATGACGGATAGAAAAGAAATTTAAGTCAAAAAGCCTTGATTTTATTTTGATTTTGAGGTATACTACTTTCGCTGTGCTAAGTGGGGAGCTAGCGGTGCCCTGTAACCTGCAATCCGCTATAGCAGGACGTATCAGT
>JAZQYC010000263.1:0-2962 GCA_045633285.1 Clostridia bacterium
AGAATAGAAGCAATGTATATCGTCGTAATCACAAAGTCCGTCGTTGAGCATAGTGCGCTCACCCGTTCTATCGTTCATAAAGTAAATTCCCCAAGTAGGAAGACCAGAGTATATCATAATAGTCTCGTCGTCCCTCCAATGGTAGTGAGAATTGCACTCGTAGTTTGTAAGCTTACGGATATTTTTACCGTCACGGTCAGCGGTTATCAGCATCGTGCCCCAGATCTTGCCCTCCTCGGGGAAGTTTCTGAGCAAGAACAAAAATCTTGACGCTGAGGGATTAAAGGTAATGTGATTGACTACGAGCTTCATATCGCAAAAGGGCTTTTCGGGGAAAATCTCTGCAAGCTGAGTATAGTTGATTATGAGCTTTTTGGTATTCTTTTCGATATCAACGAGAAAAATTCCGTCCTCCTCGGGCGCGTTAACGCTATAAAAGGGATCTATCTCGTTGCAGTATCCGTAGCCCGGTCTGAAATCGTACACTCTCAAAAAGTTGATCGAAAGTCCCCATTTTCTATCCGCTGAAAGATGAGCAAGAGGAGCGCAAATAATACGCTCTGAGCCGTTTTCAACGTTTTTGATCACGCTGACGTACTCGCCCTCTCTATAATCGTTGTATATAACGCTCTCGTCGTCAAACCATTGCAAAAGCGCTCCCTGCTGGAAATTCCAAGCAAGAGTCTCGGATATTTTGTGAAAGGTTTTATCCTCGATATTTATATATCCGATCTCACAAATATCTCCTGCCTTTTGGAGTCTATCGCAAAAATCCACTCTATGCGTGAGATGACGCTTGCCTGATTTATCAAAAGGCATCAAATCGTAATAACCATAAAAATAATGGTATCCGTCGTCAGGGGTGATCACGTTAAGTTCAGTTTTCGTTTGATATATCATAATTACTCCTTTTTTGAACCTTTATTAAAAAGAATAGACGAATCCGTAATTATTAAATTCTCGTAAATTCATATTTGTATAGATTTGATTTTTTTAAGCTTTCGATTATAAGATTAGCCGAATACGACGCGAAGCCGTGGTTCATGCTGTTTTTGACGGTATCGTACTCCCAGAGAGTATCCGTCTTTTCCGCCATATAGGTAAAGTAGTCCTCGCAGTCTTCCAAAACTCTCTCGTACTCACCGACCTTAAGCAGATACATTAGACGGATAAAGTTTCCGATAAACGCGTTCGACTTGTATACATTGGGATAAACTCTATCAACGTCACGCTTTCTGCCGAATTTCTCTATCATCTTGCAAGCAAAATCCTTGAATTGGTCACCCTTTGCAATATCGAAAAACAAAGCGTAATACTGACAGGTCTCGGTGGTATTTCCCGTTCTTGACAATATACCGTTCTGATCACGAAGGGCGTTATCCTCAAAGAACTCTCCGTTAAAGGACTGTCTGCGGATAACCTCTATCATTTTGTTCGCCTTTTGAACGAGAGACTCGTCTCCGTACAGCTCGCCTGCCGATCTGAGCGCAGCTGAATAAAGCATATTGGTAGGATAGTTTATACCCTGCGTGAAGTTGTTTGCCATAGACCACTCCACGAATACCCAGCTTTTAAGATCCTCGAGAAGTCCCTCGTCGTTTTCGCTTTTTGAAAAATATGCAAGAAGCCCAAGAACGTTATCCTTAGAACGCTCTATAAGCTCTCTATCTCCCGTTCTTGCAAAATATTCTTTAAGCTCTACTATGTACCATAGCGACCAATTAGGAATAAACTTACGGCTTGGAACGTTAGACGGGAAGGTCATAGGCACCATACCCTCGGGATATCCCTCTCTTGCGTCCTCACCCATAAGGTAATAATTTTCGAGGAAGTTCTTTTCGACCTTATTATTGCCAAAAAGCA
Source organism: Clostridia bacterium (assembly GCA_045633285.1). Lineage (GTDB taxonomy): Bacteria > Bacillota > Clostridia > Christensenellales > RUG350 > RGIG2224. Next base: position 1,864 of record JAZQYC010000263.1, read on the forward strand.
TAGCCTCTGCCTGACCGATAAAGTAGGAATCGCAAAGCCAGCCCGCTCTTTCTCTTCCCGGACAGTCCATAGGAACGTCTACTGCATTCTGAGCAAGCGTATTGATAGCGGCGTGAACGATCTTTTCAAGATTTTTGTTTTCACAGCTGAAGCTTACTCTCTCAGCGTTCACGTTCTCAACGCTCTTTATGCCGAAGCTTTTAACGAGAACTCTTCCCGAAAGAAGACTGAGACGAGCGTATTTTCCACAGTAGGGCTCAAAGGAGGAAAGATGATAAACGCCCTTTTTGAGCTTCCATCTGATAATATCACAGCAGGTGTTACGTGAGAAATCCATATCGTATCCGTCGTCCCCTATTTCTGCGTGCTCCGACCAGGAAAGATAGATACAGCTATCCTCCTCTACCTCGAGGCTCAAATCAAATAGACCCGTCACGATTCCTCCGAAGTCATAGGTAAAGTACTGTTTATTGCAAAGTCTATCTCCACAGATATCTCCTGCCTTGTATGCAAACTCACTAACGGTATCGCTGACGAACTCATCTATCTCCTCTCTTTTGAAAGCATAGTTCATCTTCAGGTCGTGAGTCATCTGCACGTTTTCTACCCAATGCTCCCGATTTTTGTCGATCTCAAACGCTCCACTCTCAATCTTGGTTGCAGGAACGTAATTATAATTCAGATAATCGACCTTTCTATCAAGAATGATCGGACATTCAACCTCAACCGTGCTTGCCCTTGAGTAGTCTACTTTGCCCGTTCTAAAATTTGACGGATCGCACTCCATATCGTAGCATTCTGAAAATCCACGCTGGAAGGAATACTTTTGCACCTTCTTGACTGCGTGATCAAGATTGAAGCACTCGAAATCCGAAGTGTCCGCTACTATCTCCTCGTCCTTATACAAAAGAGCACCAAATACGGGATTTAACGAGGCAAAGCTATACGACTTAATATTATGACAGCAGACCTCTACCGTCAGGTAAAAGTCCTCGTATTCCGAAAGGTCGTAAACGTCACGGCGAGCGTAGCCCTTTGCCGTTCTTGCAGGGCCGTAGCCAAGGAAAGTATCGTTTACGTAAATATTGTAAAAGTCAAG
>JAZQYC010000264.1:0-5369 GCA_045633285.1 Clostridia bacterium
TAGAGGACGTATTGCATTTTACCTACGTTCGTAATACGGGCGCTGCTTTCAGTATGCTTGAAGGTCAGCGCACCTTTTTTATTATTGTGGCGGCGGTTGCGATCGTCATAATGACGTCGTACCTTATATACAGCAAGAATCCGAGTAAACTTTTGCGTACGGGCATTTCGCTTATGCTTGGTGGAACTATTGGAAATACGGTTGACAGAGTAATGCTTGGATACGTTCGTGATATGATCGATTTCAGAGTAATCAATTTTGCCGTGTTCAATATAGCGGACTCTGCGCTTTGCGTGGGCGTTGCGATCATTGCTTTTTACGTTCTGTTTATTTACAAAGAGGACGACAAAAAGAAAGAAAAGATCGCGTGTGACGACTGCTCTACGGGAGAGATCGAGCAGGAAAAAGAGGAAAGCGATGGAAATTAAGTCCTTTATCCCAAAAGATGAAGAAAACGGTCTGAGAATAGACCTTTTTCTTTCTGAGAAGACGGGATCGACGAGATCGAGAATAGGTAAGCTCGTAGAGGAGGGCTTAGTTAAGCGCAACGGCGTAGTCGTATCAAAAAGCGGTCAGAGCGTTCAAAGGGGAGACGTGATCGAGGTCACTATTCTTCCGCCTAAGGAGATATCGCTTGCTCCCGAGGATATACCTATCAATATCGTTTACGAGGACGAATATCTTGCTGTTATCGACAAGCAAAGAGGCTTGGTGGTGCACCCTGCGGGTGGAAGCGAGAGCGGAACGCTCGTCAACGCTCTTCTTGCTAAGCTTGAAAGCTTAAGCGGTATAAACGGTAAGATTAGACCGGGTATAGTGCATAGGCTGGACAAGGATACCTCGGGGCTTCTCGTGGTTGCAAAAACGGACGAGGCGCATATATCTCTATCCGATCAGCTCAAGGATCGTAGCTGTCACAGAATCTACGAGGCTCTTTTGGAGGGCATAGTCAAGGAAGATAGCGGAGTAATAGACGCTCCGATCGGAAGAAGTAGGAGTGACCGCAAAAAAATGGCTGTCACGAGCAATGGTAGACAAGCCGTTACCGATTTTGAGGTGGTCAAAAGGTTTAAAAAATATACTCTCGTCAGGTTTTCGCTTCGAACGGGCAGAACGCATCAGATCAGAGTACACGCTAAGCACGTTGGTCACCCCGTAGTAGGTGACAAGACCTACAACAAGCAAGAAGACAGGCTTGGAGCAGGAGGACAGCTTCTCCACGCGGTTGGACTTGGGTTTATTCACCCCGTAACGGGAGAAAGAATGAGCTTCAAGAGCGAGCTTCCCTCGTATTTTAAGGAAATACTTTCAAAAATAGATTAGGTGGGAAATGGGTTACAAATTGGAAAAAAGAATAATATCTGCTATCGTAGACGAGGAGACCTTTAGGGAGGCTCTCGAGAGTCCGTGTGAGGTGATTTTTATGCTGTCATCAGACGTTTTGACTATCGGGGAGAAGATAAACCTTGCTCACAGGGCAGGAAAAAGGGTCTTCGTGCATATTGATATGGCAGACGGCGTAGGTAAGGATAGGTACGGTGTTGAATACCTGAGAGCAAAAAGAGCGGACGGTATAATCACCACCAAAAATAATCTTGCTCTTGCATCAAAAAAGGCAGGAATGGCTGTCGTTCAGAGATTTTTTATCATTGATTCCAAGTCTATTACTACGGCAATAGACAGCGCGCGCACCACTCGACCCGATATGGTTGAGCTTATGCCGGGCGTCGTGTATAAGGCGATAGAGCGCTTTGCAGAGGAGGTCAACGTACCCGTTATTGCAGGTGGACTTATTGCTACCGAGGAAGAGGTGAAAAAGGCTATTTCCTCAGGAGCTGTTGCGGTATCTACTACAAAAAGAAGCCTTTGGAAAAAGGCGTAAGACTAAGCTTCGTCAGACTGTCAATAATTGAGTCGTATGAAAAAATTCGTTTTACACTCTGAATATAAGCCTTGCGGTGATCAGCCACAGGCTATAGATTCTCTCGTTGAGGGCATTGAAGCGGGATTTCGTACTCAAGTGCTTCTTGGCGTTACGGGAAGCGGTAAGACCTTTACTATGGCTAACGTCATTGAAAGAGTTCAGCGTCCTGCTCTCGTTATCGCTCATAATAAGACCCTTGCCGCTCAGCTTTGTAACGAGCTAAGAGAGTTTTTTCCCGAAAACAGAGTAGAGTTTTTCGTATCATACTACGACTATTATCAGCCTGAGGCGTATATTCCTCGCACCGATACCTATATAGAAAAGGAGCTTGACATCAATGACGAGATAGACAAGCTTCGTCACTCCGCAACGGGAGCGCTTTGCGAGCGCCGTGACGTTATCGTGGTGGCTTCGGTTTCCTGTATATACGGACTTGGAGCGCCGACTGAGTATTATAAGATGAGCATATCTCTTCGTCCCGGAATGGAGATATCAAGAGAGGCACTCATTGAAAGATTGGTCGAGATACAGTATAAAAGAAGCGACGTGGATTTCGTTCGTGGTACTTTCAGGGTGAGAGGGGATATCGTAGAGATATTTCCTGCGTCTTCCTCGGAAACCACGGTCAAGGTGGAGTTTTTCGGAGACGAGGTGGATAGAATAACCGAGAACGAGCTGGTTACGGGCAAGGCTATATCTACCCTTGAGCACGTTGCGATTTTCCCTGCTACTCACTATGTGGTCGATTCCGAGATCAAGGAAAAGGCTCTTAGCGAAATAAGATCGGATATGGTTGATTCCTTCAAGGCGTTCGAGAGCGAGGGCAAGCTTATCGAGGCTCAGAGGATCAAGGAGAGGGTCAATTACGATACCGAAATGATTCGAGAGGTAGGGTATTGCTCGGGAATAGAGAACTATTCAAGATATTTTGACGGAAGAGAGCCCGGTCAGCCTCCTTATACCCTTTTTGACTTTTTCCCCAAGGATTTCGTAGTGTTCGTAGACGAGTCGCATATGACGCTTCCTCAGATAAGAGCAATGTACAACGGTGACCGCGCAAGAAAAAATAATCTCGTTGGCTACGGATTTAGACTGCCGTCTGCTTACGACAATAGACCTCTTACCTTTGACGAGTTTAACGAGAGATACAATCAGATAGTTTGTATATCGGCAACGCCTGCTGATTATGAGCTTTCTCTTTCAGATAACACCACAGAACAGCTTATAAGACCTACGGGCTTGGTTGATCCCGAGATCGAGATCAAGCCTATCAAGGGTCAGATAGACGAGGTAATGACGCTTACGGACGAGGTGACTGCAAGAGGTGGTAGAACTCTTATCACCACTCTTACCAAAAAAATGGCAGAGAGTCTCACCGAGTATCTCCGTGATAAAGGCAAAAAGGTCAAGTATATGCACTCCGAGATAGTTACTCTCGAGCGTATAGAGATAGTTAACGGCTTGAGATCGGGAGAATTTGATATTCTCGTTGGTATCAACCTTTTGAGAGAGGGTCTCGATCTTCCCGAGGTCGAGCTGATCATAATTCTCGATGCAGACAAGGAGGGCTTTTTGCGTAGCGAGACCTCGCTTATTCAGACGATAGGCAGAGCTGCTCGTAACGAAAGAGGCAAGGTCGTAATGTTTGCAGATAACGTTACGGGCAGTATGCAAAGAGCAATAGACGAGACCAACAGAAGACGCGCCGTACAGCAAAAATATAATAAGGATAATAATATAGTACCTAAAACTATAGTTAAGAAAACACAAAACACGATCGAAATCACTCATAAGAAAAAGCCCAAGACTGAATACAAGGATATACTTTCCGAGATCGAAAAGCTCAAGGGACTTATGAAGGTGGCGTCGAATTCTCTCGATTTTGAGAGGGCAATAGTTATAAGAGAGGAAATATCGGCTTTGAGAAAGAGGCTTGAGGAATAATGGAAGCAGATAAGATCATAATTAAAGGCGCAAAACAGAATAATCTCAAAAATATCTCTCTTGAGATACCGAGAAACAAAATGGTCGTATTCACAGGCCTTTCTGGCTCGGGAAAATCCTCACTTGCCTTTGACACCATATTTGCCGAGGGACAAAGAAGGTATATCGAAAGCTTATCTTCGTACGCTCGTCAGTTTCTTGGGCAGATGGACAAGCCTGACGTTGAGTATATCGAGGGGCTTTCTCCTGCTATTTCAATAGATCAGAAGACCACCTCGAAAAATCCAAGAAGTACTGTAGGAACGGTAACTGAAATATACGATTATTTCAGACTTTTGTACGCAAGAATAGGCGTTCCACATTGTCCTTCGTGTGGAAAGGAGATCAAGAAGCAATCCATTGATCAGATCACGGACAAGGTGTTATCCTATCCCGAGGGCACGAAAATTATAGTCAGCGCCCCCGTTATTCGTGGCAAAAAGGGTGAGTACAGCAAGCTTTTTGATAATTTCCGCAAGAGTGGTTATGCAAGAGTTAAGGTTGACGGCGAGATAATCAATCTTGATGAAGAGATCAAACTTGAAAAAAATATCAGACATTCTATATCCGTAGTAATTGATAGACTTATAATAAAGAGCGGTATCGAGACCCGTCTCACCGATAGCGTGGAGACGGCGTTGAAGCTTGCAGAGGGCTTGGTTACCGTGGACGCAAACGGAGAAGAGGAGCTTTTTTCAACGCTGTATTCTTGCCCCGATTGCGGTATCAGCATTGAAGAGCTTGAGCCGAGACTGTTCAGCTTTAACAGTCCTTTCGGCGCGTGCCCCGATTGTAGCGGTATAGGATATAAAGAAGAGATCGATGTTGATAAGGTGGTTAAGGACAAGACCAAATCCATAGCTGAGGGAGCTTTTTCGATAGGCGGTTGGAATATGGAGGGAGCAAGAATAGCAATGGGTATATTCGAGGCTCTGTCCAAGCGCTACAATTTTTCGCTGTTTACTCCCGTTGGAGAGCTTCCCGAGGATATTTATCAGATGCTCCTTTACGGTAACGGCGACGAGAAGCTTGAGATGAAGTATTCCACTAAATATCACACCACGACCTATCACGCAAGCTTTGAGGGCGTTATCAATAACCTTGAGCGCAGATATAGAGAGACGACCTCGGAATATATGAAGGGCGAGCTTAATAAGCTTATGGTTATGAAGCCGTGCCCGACCTGTCACGGAAACAGACTTAAAAAAGAGGCTTTGGCAGTCACGGTGGGTGGACTCAACATAAAGGAGCTTACCGATAGATCGGTCGTAGACATTCTTGAATTCGTAAAGGGACTTGAGCTAAGTGAGCGAGACGCAAAGATAGCAAGGGCTATTTTAAAGGAGATAATTGCAAGACTGAACTTTTTAAAGGAGGTAGGACTTGGATATCTTACTCTGTCACGATCCTCAGGAACGCTGTCAGGCGGTGAATCGCAGAGAATCCGTCTTGCTACTCAGAT
>JAZQYC010000265.1:0-1829 GCA_045633285.1 Clostridia bacterium
GAAAGGTCAAGGGTGTAACGGACGTACTAAAAGAAGAGGGAATCAATCTTCTTGCCGTATCTATTGCTGACACCAAGGATTTTGGTATACTCAGAGCAATTACGAGCGATAACGTAAGAGCTGTTAAGATTCTTAAGGAAAAAGGATATATCGCGCTCACCAGCGATCTTGTTGGCGTTGAGGTTGACGATGAGCCGGGTGGACTTGGCAAGGTGCTTGGAGTTCTTGACGATGCGATGATCGATATTGAATATTTGTATTCCTACGTAAAAGCAGACGGAAAAGCAGTCATACTTTTTAAGGTTGCAGATATTGATAAGACTATCGAGATCATCAAGTCTAACGGACTTAAGCTTATAGACACGAAGCCCTTTTAATGAGTATCAGCATCGAGGTTGACCTTGGTTGTATAAGAGACAACCTTGGTCAGCTTAAAATCGATGCAAAAGATAAATTCGTCTGTCCTGTTCTAAAGGCCGATGCTTACGGACACGGGGCGGTCGAGGTAGCAAAATGTATAGAAGATATCTCTGATTATTTTGCCGTTGCAACAGCTTACGAGGGCGTTACTTTAAGGCGTTCGGGAATAAAAATTCCTATTCTTGTGCTCTCTTGTAGCGACGAGGATAACAGAGCGTGTATTGGAAACGATCTGACGGTTGGAGTAGGCTCTTTGGAGCAAGCGTTCAATCTTGATCGTTCTTGCTCAAAGGGAGAGAAAGCTAAGGTGCATTTGCAGATCGATACGGGAATGCAAAGACTTGGCTTTTCGGATAGCTCGGCAATTGACGAGTTTTTACTATCTTCATTTGATAGACTTGACGTTTTGGGTGTATATACTCATATCTATTCAGGTCTATCCCGAGATAAGCAAATAGAGCTTTTTTTGCCATTCGAGCAAAAGGTCAAAGACAAATACGCATGCGCAATTTCGCACACCTCGTCGTCAAGTTACTCTCAAGACGCGTATGGTGATATGATTCGTCCCGGGCTTGCTCTTTACGGTTATCCAAGAGATAGATTTAAGCCTGCAATGAATATTTCGTCTAAGGTTCTTGAGGTCAAGCGAATAAAAGGCTACACGACCTGCGGATACGACGGCGTATATAGGTGTGGTAAAACAGGTGAAAGGATAGCAACCGTTTCAGGTGGATACGCTGACGGTATACTCAGACGATATAGAGGAGTTACAGGAGTACTCTTTGAGGGCGAAATATTACCGATAATCTCCGTATGTATGGATTCGGTGAGCGTTTTAGCTCGTGATACCGCCATAAGAAGAGGAGATACTGTCTATTTTATAGGAAAATCTGAAAATGTGGAGCAGTATTTCGACGACGTTGCAAAAGAAGTGGGTACTATTCCGTACGAGATAATGACTAACGTCAGCAAAAGAGCAAGGAGAATTTACGTTGATCACAAAAAGTGAAGCAAGAGCATATGGAAAAATAATGAGAGCAGGTATTCCTCAGGATATAAAAGCGGAAAAGGAAGATCAGATAGCAGATAAATTTCTTTCTCTTTCCGAGCTTTCGTTTTGCTCAAAAATATGCGTATATCTTCCCATTGGCTCTGAGGTCAGCACTAAAAAAATCATATCCGAGCTTAAAAAGCAAGGGAAAAGACTCTTTGCACCCGTCACGAGAGGAGACGATATGTACGCCGTTGAATTAAAGGACGATTCTGAGCTCGTTGTTGGAAACTTCGGAATATCCGAGCCTGTTGGAGAGTACGTTTGCTCCCGTGATCTTGATCTCGTGATCGTTCCCATGGTTGGCTTTAATTCAAGAAGAGCAAGAGTAGGATACGGCAAGGGGTATTACGATAGA
>JAZQYC010000266.1:0-2272 GCA_045633285.1 Clostridia bacterium
GGGTGAAGTCGTAACAAGGTAGCCGTATCGGAAGGTGCGGCTGGATCACCTCCTTTAAGGAGCAGGTAACCCCTGCTTAAGTCGAGATGAACAAAGTTCATCGTTCCGCAAGGAACTAAAACGGCGTCACAGACGCCAACCGCAAAACACCATCCTTTCTCTTTTCGACTGTCGCGCAAATACGGAGCATACCATCAAAAGATGAGTATGCTATTTTTTTTATTTTCAAAATAAAACTTGATTATAATTTTGTTTAGTTATATAATGAATAAGATAAACGGAGGCATACTATGAAAAAATTTAAAGCAGAATCGAAAAAGCTTCTTGATCTTATGATCAATTCTATCTACACGAACAAAGAGATATTTTTAAGAGAGCTGATATCAAACGCAAGCGACGCTCTCGATAAGCTCTATTTTAAGAGTTTGACTGAAACTCTTGGTCTTGCTCGTGAGGAGTTATTTATCGAGATCGAGGCAGACAAAAATGCCCGCACTCTTAAGATCATAGACAACGGTTGCGGAATGACGGCAGAGGATCTTGATAATAACCTCGGCGTTATCGCGCACAGCGGAACGCTTGACGTCAAAAAGGACGTTACCGAAGAGGATATCGAGATGATAGGTCAGTTCGGAGTAGGCTTTTACTCTGCGTTTATGGTAGCAGACAAGGTCGAGGTTTTGACTAAGGCTTACGGCTCGGACAAGGCGTATCTTTGGAGCTCGGACGGAGCAGAAGGATACACCGTTAAGGACTGCGAAAAGGACTCCTATGGCACGCAGATCACTCTTTATATGAAAGAAGATAAGGACGAGGAGAGCTATTCACGCTTTTTGGAGGAGTACACTCTGAGAGCCTTGGTCAAAAAATATTCCGACTATATCCGCTATCCTATCAATATGCTCGTCACTAAGTCGAAAAAGGGCGAAAATGAAGAGTACGAGGAGTACTCTGAAAAAGAGACTCTCAACAGTCGTATACCTATTTGGAAAAAGTCTAAAAGCGAGGTAACGGAAGAGGAGTACGCGGAGTTTTATAAAGAAAAATTTCACGATTTTGAAGCTCCGCTTAGAGTTATATCCTCGAGCGTAGAGGGCGCGGTCAACTTTAATTCTCTTCTCTTTATTCCTAAGCGCGCGCCGTACGATTATTATTCCAAGGATTTCGTTAAGGGGCTCAGACTTTTCACCAACGGCGTTATGATAATGGACAAATGCTCCGACCTTATTCCCGATTGCTTCGGTTTCGTTAAGGGCGTGGTCGATTCGTCCGATCTTCAGCTCAATATCTCCAGGGAAACGCTCCAACAGAGCAGACAGCTCAAGGTGATATCAAACAACGTGGAAAAGAAGATCAAGACCGAGCTCAAAAAGATGGTGAATTCTGCCCGTGAAGATTACGAGGCGTTTTGGAAGCAGTTCGGACTACAGCTCAAATTCGGCGTTTACGCAGGATTCGGAGAGAAAAAGGAGCTTCTCGAGGATCTGCTTTTGTTCCATTCTTATAGAGAGAACAAGCTTTTAACCCTTGACGAGTACGTATCTAAGCTCAAGGACGAGGATAAATATATCTACTACGTATCGGGAGCAAGCGTAGAAAGCATTGCTCAGCTTCCTCAGCTCGAAAAAGTCAAGGAGGGAGACGACGTTCTTTTCCTTACCGACGACGTGGACGAATTCTGCTTGCGTATAATAGGCAAGTTCAAGGATAAGGAGTTTAGATCTATCTCCGAGTACGAGGGAGAAAGCAGTGAGAGCGAAAAAAGCGAGGAAAAGAGCGAGATGCTCGATTACCTCAAGGAAAAGTTGAGCGCAAGAGTAAGCCTCATAAGACTTACATCGGAGCTCAAGAGCCACGCTGTTTGTCTGACCACGCAGGGCGCGATCAGCTTGGAGATGGAAAAGGTGCTCAACTCTATGCCTGCGTCTGATAAGGGCGCAAGAGCAGAGCGCGTGCTTGAGATCAATCGCAATCACAAGATATACGACAAGCTTTGTCAGCTTTATAGCACTGACAAGGACAAGTGTCTTGATCTTTGTGACGTGCTTTTGACGCAGGCGGAGCTTTCGGCAGGACTTAAGGTGGATAATCTCGCTGATTATTCCGACAAGGTCTGCAAGCTTATAACCGAATAATGAAGGCAAAAGTATTTGCAAAGATAAATATCAATCTCAAGATCACGGGTATGCGTGGCAATATGCATACCCTTGATTCCTTGATGCATTCCGTGGCTATCTCGGACGAAATGACTATGATAGTTGGAGAGCGCGGA
>JAZQYC010000267.1:0-3230 GCA_045633285.1 Clostridia bacterium
GAATTAAGGCTTATGCAGACCAAAAAGACGCTAATAACGAAATCGAGCCCAAGGAATAAAGACTTAGGAAAGCTAAGGGCAAATAATGAGAAAAAATCGCCAAAAAATGCAAACGTCAACAGTTGCGATTTATCTTAGTTATATGTTAAAATATAGGTGATTTTTGAAAAAGTAGGGAATTTATGTTAGAGTTAAAAAACGTCAAAAAGATTTATGAGACCAAGGCTGGTCAGGTATACGCCCTTAACGGGGTATCTCTCACCTTTCCTGAAACCGGTCTCGTTTTTATTACGGGCAAGAGCGGTTGCGGAAAGACCACCATGCTCAACGTCATCGGAGGCTTGGACGGAATAGACGAGGGATCTATTTCGGTGCTTGGCAAGGATTTTTCCTCCTTTTCTCCCGTAGAGTACGATAGCTACCGCAATACCTTTATCGGATTTATCTTTCAAGAGTACAATCTTTTGTCCGAGTTCACGGTTGAAAAGAATATCAAGATCGCTATGGAGCTTCAGGGCAGAGTAGCGAACGAAGAAGAGTTCGACGAGCTACTCAAAAAGGTCGATATTTACGAGCTCAAAAACCGCAAGCCCTCCGAGCTTTCGGGCGGTCAGCGTCAGAGAGTTGCAATAGCGAGAGCGCTCGTTAAAGAGCCTCGTATCATAATGGCGGACGAGCCTACGGGAGCGCTTGACAGCAATACGGGCGTGCAGGTGCTCGAGACTCTCAAAAAGCTTTCACGAGACAAGCTCGTTATAGTCGTTTCTCACGATATGGAGCTATCTGAAAAATACGCAGATCGCATTATAAGGCTCGTTGACGGAGAGGTGGCAGAGGACGTTACTTTTTCGGACAATCAGGTAGAGGCAAACGTTCAGACGGGAGAGGAAGCAATTATCGTCAGAAACGGCGCAGATCTCACCGAGAGCGAAAAGGACGAGCTCGCAAAGGCTATCAAGTATCGCAAGAAAATTGAGGTCATTGAAAATCTTACCTATCGTGAAAAAAGTGATACGGGCGAGGTAAAGTCAGTCGTAGCTGAGGGCGGAGTTGAGCTGAAAAAGAGCAAAATGAAGGTCAGAAGCTCGGTTGCTCTCGGCATGAAATCACTTGCAGTCAAGCCATTGAGGCTGATATTTACCATAATACTCTCTGCCGTTGCGTTTGCGGTCTTTGGACTATTTGACACCGTGGCGTCCTTTAATAGCAGTAGAGTTATAGATAATCTTTTAAGAGCGTCCTCTTCTCCTACCGTGGTGGCTTCGAGCAAATACGTTATCGACGAGAAGGGCGGTGACCATTACGCTATCAAGATATCGGATGAGAAGATCGAGGAGCTTGAAAGAGAAACGGGATACTCCATAAAAGGAATATACGATTTTGAGTACAATACGAGCGGTTATACCTCGACTATCTATCCTATAATAGATATATCCTCCTCGACCGTCCGTGACGGAACGGGATACTATTCCACGGGAATAAGGGGAATAATCGAGTTTAAAAAGGAAGAGATCAAAGAGGGCGGATACCTCGGAGACTTTGGATATAAGATATTAGATGGCGGAAGATACCCTGAGCTTCGCTACGTTCCCAACACAAACGAGGCAACGGCACTGAGTAGACGTGAGATAGCAATATCGACTTACCTTGCAGAGTCTATTCTCCATTATCTAAACGGAGCTGAGCTGAACGGACAAACGGTTGCGACTGTAGCCGATCTCGTAGGCAAGCAAATCACGGTCGATCACGACCAATATACTATAGTCGGACTTATAGACTGCGGGGCAATGCCCGAAAAGTACGAGCCCTTAAAGACCTCGACTGCATCAAGAGAGGAGACGAGAGCTTTGACTGCGGACTTTTCGACTTATTTGTCCTCGGGAGCGTATTGCTGTATGTTCGTAGCGGACGGCTTCAAGGAGCAGATGATCTCGGACACCAACAGAGCTACCTATTATTATACGGGTGACGCTAGCTGGACTATAACCACGCTCAAGGACTCTAGACAACGTGACGCAGACGAGTTTATGTACTCTATCCGCCATTACACGAACGAGAACGTTCTACTTTTCCAGGAATCGAGATATAGTCAAGATGGCACGATCACCTTAGCGGATAACGAGGTGCTGATTCACGCAAGCAACCTTGAGTCTGCGCTATACGCAAGGGAGATAAGCGGAAACACCTCTACCTTAAACGCAGAGCAAAAGAGAGCGATTGCCGAGCTTATCAGAAATCTGAATAATTCCAATTTCCGCTTAGAGGAAAAGAGAGAGGATCTTAACGATATATTCAATTATATCGGAATATCTCCAGACCTCAGAGAAAGAACTATAAAGGTCGCAAAAAAGACGGACGGTGCAGGTACGGAGACGCTTAAGAACCTCAAGGTGGTCGGAGTGTATTTTGGAATAGATACCGATCAGGCTGTGAACGGCACGAGATATAGATTCATGGCAAACGATAATCTTATACGAGAGTTTGACGGCTACGATATGCAGGGCGAGTATTCCAGAATAATCTTTCCTGCAAAGGGTACGCTGTTTGGACCTGGGGTAGTTGCAAGCTATATGTCAAAGGAAGAGGGCTTTGCTCTCGAGTGGTACGGAAACTCTGCGCTCAGCACGATCAAAGCAAACGAAAGCACTATCAAGCAGGCGGCGGATCTGTTCCTCTATATAGCCCTCGTTCTTGCGTTATTTTCAATGTTTATGCTCTTTAACTACATTGCAACGAGCATCGTGAGCAAGCGTCAGACGATAGGAGTACTCAGAGGACTAGGCTCGGGCGGAAAGGATATTTTCCTGATGTTTATAAGCGAGAGCCTGATAATAGCTATCCTGAACGGAATACTTGCCTCAGTAATAGCAGCCGTCGGTTGTATATTCGTCAATATGTATATAATCAACGTAATGAATATTTCAATATCATTTGCCCTGTTTGGAGCAAGACAGGTGCTGATAATCTTTGGAATGAGCGTGCTGACAGCTGTGCTTTCGTCCGCTCTTCCGATAGCAAAAATCGCAAAGGAAAAGCCTGTCGAGCTTATTAGAAGACCGTAAAGGGGAATTGGAATAACTCTACAACAAGAAGAAGAGCTTTCTCGGTGAAGAGAAAGCTCTTTTTGTTTTTTTAAATGAATTGATGCTGACGCATAATGAATTGGCTTCGCCATGATTTCACGCTTATCTGAGCGTATAGTAAACCGCTCCGGCTTCGGTGGTCTCTGC
>JAZQYC010000268.1:0-1312 GCA_045633285.1 Clostridia bacterium
TGCAAAAATAATTACTCTAACCCGATTCTTTCAAGTCCTTAGTTTTGCGCATTATACCAATTTTTTTTGATTTGTCAAGTACTTTTTTTAAAATAAATACAAAAAGGGACTATGCGCCCTGCGCAACGTCCCTTTCTCCAAATTCTCTCGGGTTTTCTTATCATATTTATATTATAACCTAATAGCAGTTTGCTGTCAAGTTATTTTCAAAAAAGAAGATATTTATCAAAAATCGTTTACAATATTAACCTTTTTTAATTAAAAATACATACTTTTGAGTTAACGAAAATAGCAATACGCTGAATTTAATTTTTATAATTTATAAAAAAAGAGAGCAAATTGGCTGATTTCAATTTGCTCTCTATTCTAATTATTATTTCTTCGGTTTTCTGATCTTGTTAAGCTTTTTGTTAAGATTCAAGAGCTCTTCCTTTGTGAAGCTGATTCCGACCATTCCGATCATATTTGCCATACGCAAAATGGTAAACCCTGAAAGCATAGGCATCATATCCTTCATATTGATACCGTCAGTCATAGCCTTAGGCTCTTCACCCGGAGTTGCCTGCTTTGCTTTCATCTTCTTCTTAACGAGAAGTCCAAGCTTCAACGCCCAGAGTTTTCCACGGAATGACTCCATTACCTTGCCAAAGGTATCATTCAAGCTAAATCTTCCCTCGGGCGCGGTTACGTCAAACCAATTCAGTATAGCTCCCTTTTCCTTGAGGATATAGTCCTCGTTCATCTTGTCTACCTTGCGGATAGTTCCCTCGTCCTTGTACTCTCCTGCAACAGCCGTGATCGTGCTCTCTCCAACGTTCTCTACGTCGAAATAGAAGAAGTGATCTGGAGCAGATTTTTTGCCGATGCTCTTGCCGTTGACGAAAAGCTCTACCTCGGGAAGATTTGAATACACTGTTACCTTAGTAACGTCCTCTACTCTGTCTATATAGCGCTTACCGCAAAGGTGTACGAACGGCTCGCTTGATAGCCATGCCTTGTATGCGTAGAAAGAATCCTTTTTGTACTTTCTATCAAAGGTAACTAAGCCCTTGTGATTCTGTCCATTCTCACCGCCCTCGCTACGAAGATCTGCGCCAAAGTCAAACATATTCCATACGTGAGTCGACCAGATATATTTACGTGTAAAGAGCTGTTTTATAAGTTCCTCGTGATAAAACGCCTGATACTCCTCGGTGTAGTCTCCCTGAATGGGGTTTGAGGTGTGCCAATTGAGCGCTTCACAGCCGTATTCGCTGATACCGATCGGAATATTGGGGTGCGTCTCATGGAACTTATCAAACCAAGGGCCGTT
>JAZQYC010000269.1:0-1787 GCA_045633285.1 Clostridia bacterium
GACATGGCTACGATCCGACTTATACAACGTCTTCACGAATGTCACCCTTGTAAATACTGCTCATACCCTCCTGATCAAGGTTGATACCCTCAGTACCGGTCAAAACGTCGTCAAAGCTGTTGTAGTAGGTAACATTCTTACCCTTAACTGCGCCGATAGAGTAGTTAAGTCCCATTTTTATGGGCGAAACCATAATAAACTCATTAGACTCAGGAGTATGAATGCCCTCCCAATGGAAACGCGTGCCGTAGTGCGCGTCAGCGTTATCGTGACACTTAACCTCACCTATGCTCTCGTTAGATGAGTTAAGAAGCTCGATCTTTGCTATAACGTTAGTTGCGGTATAATCACCGGGGAATCCAACGATAGCGTCACGTCTGATTGATCCGTTGTTAAGAGACTTCAATTTTGCAGTCATAACGCAGTTCTCGTACGATCCTCTTCCGACCATAGCAAACGCCGTTGCTCTTTCACCACCTTCACTCGTCTGGAGATAATCGTAGGTTGCATTTACGTCAAATCTAAGGTTACGAACGAATCCTGTCTCACAGAATCTTCCGAAAAGTCCTGCAAACCAGGGATTACCCTCCTGAGACTGAGTAGCGCAATCATAGTCGATCTTTATTGAGTGTCCACGTCCGTCAAGAGTGTCGGCAAAATATCTTACGATACACTGAAGCTCGTCGTTTAAGTCCCATCTGCTATCCACTATAGTTCTCGTCTTGTAGGTAGTACCTTCGCCGAAGTAAAGGTCAGCAGTTAAAACGTGATAAACGTTCTTAGGCTTAATATTATCTTCATCAGTTCCAACGTTTTCAAGGAAAGAAGCCTCGTCAGCTATCTCCTGTACCTCAAACTCAAATGCGTTGCTCTGACCACCGTTATTAAGACCGGAAACGGTCTTGATTGTTACCTCGTGAACGTCCTCTTCTATAACGCCGTCAACGAAAAGATCGTCGATAACGTTGAATTTAAGCTCGTTCGTTGCGCCCAAAAGCACGCCGTCTCTGTATACAAAATACTGAGTGTTGATCTGGTTTGCACCGTAATCCGATGCAGATTCCTGATCAGGATAGGTAATATTACCACCCTGAACGGTAAGATCAAATTTCCTTTCCTCGTTATCATTTACGTTGAAATAAGCCGTGTTCTTGCTAAGCTTAACACTATCTCCGTCCTTTACGTATCCCTTAACGGCATACTCTACACCCTTGGTAAGACTTGCTACGTCAAAACGAGTAGCAAAGGTGGATTTTCCACTCTCTGCAGGATTGAATGCTCCCTGCTCGAGAACGATATTCTCTTCCTTACACGACGTATAGATAAAGGTACCGTATTCAAGCGCCTCGTTAAACTTGCTTTCCTTAACGTCTACCCATACGATAACGCTATCAATATCCTTGCCGTCTCCTGCAACGTAATCTCCCTTGAAAACGTTAGTATCAAGTACTACGTCAGAGGTGGTCGTAACGGTTGCCGCGCTTGCAGGAACAATAGCCAAGGTTGCACAAAAAATCATAGCCAAAGAAATGGCAAGTACAAAAATCTTCTTCATATTCCCCTCCTTAGCTATTCTCAGACAAGCTACCGTTACCAGGATAATTGCTTGCATTCTTGATCTCACTCGTTGCGCGATCGTTCTCAGAAAGATAATCCTCCAAGCTGACGCTTGCAAGCGCTTTGTTTGAGACAAATGAGACTATTTGAAGCTCTGCTTTTACGTAATTTTTCATCATTTTCTCCTTATAATATAAGTTTAGGTTGATTTATTCGATTCGATTTTCCCT
>JAZQYC010000270.1:0-7526 GCA_045633285.1 Clostridia bacterium
AAAGCAAGCGTCCTCGGACCACTTGGAGCTAAAAACCTCCTTTGCCTTGGGCGATATTACCCTGACTGAAACCTCCTCTTTTGCAATAGCTCCGTCAACGAGGTCGTATGCGTAAGGCGTGGGAAGAGCGTACTTTTCGTCCGTGAGAGAATTGAGCTTGACGTCTGCAAAAACAGAGGGAGCGCCGTTATCAACGGTGAGATACTGACCTGAAAGATCAGTTCCCATTAAGGACTTAATAACGAATTCTCCTTTTCCAAAGGCTATCTCCTCTACCGTTATTGAAACGGAGTATTTTTCAAAGCCCTCCATGACAATTCCCGAATACGAGCCGTCCACGCTAACAGAGGAAAAATCCCATACTGTAAGACCGCTCACCATAAGCTTCATGGTAGAGGGGTTAAAGGAAACGTTGATATCGTTAGTGCCCGAGGTTACGGTGTATCCTCCGATAGCGTTTTGCATAGAGGTTTTGCCCGTTGCAACGCCGTTTACGTAATAAACACCGCATTTTTTGCCGTCAATTATAGTGTACGAGGTCTGCTCACGGTTACCTATCTCAACGAAAAGATTTATAACGCTTCCGTTTCCTTTGTCCGTGAAATCAAATCTCAGAACGTGAAGACCGTTACCTGCCTCGGTGCTTGGGGCAATAGTAGTGGAAAACGCGCCCGAAATCTCTTCCCTTAGAGTAAGGCTTGCCCCCTCACCTCTTGCAGATACGATAAGCCCGTCCTCGCTGACTCCAATATCCGCTCCGCTTGGGGTAAACAAAGCCCTCACGTCACCGTAATTAGAGGCAAAGCTTATAGCTCCACCAAGAAATACGGCTACGAAAAGCAATATTATTAAATAGATAGAGATCTTGTTTTTCATTTGTCCTCCTTTAGCCCTTGAGTCCGCCGACGGTGAGGTTGCCCATCATCTTGTCCTTGAAGAGGAAGAAGATAGCAAGTATCGGCACGAGAACGACCATACAGCCTGCCATTTTCTCCGGAATAGAGCTATTCAAGGGATTGGTAGTGAAGTTCAGAAGACCTACTGCGATAGTGGGATAGGATTTCCAATAAAGCATAGGCGCTTGATAATCGTTCCAATATCCTACGAAGGTGATAAGGAAAAGCACGAGGATAGTATTCTTCATAAGGGGGAATATTACTCCGAACATTACCTTAGCGTGAGAAGCTCCGTCAATAAACGCCGCTTCGCTGTAGCCCTTTGCAACGCCCTTAAAGCCTGCGTACAGTATCAAGAAATTGAGTCCCTGAAAGTTGATAGCCTGCAAATATACGCCCCATATCGTATCAAGAATACCGATAGAGTGAAGAAGCTGTATCATAGAGGGAGTTGCGCCGACTATCGGAATGATCATAACGATAATTACGAGAGTATGCACGAATCTCGAGAACTTATAATTGTATTTAGCGCAAAGATAAGCTACTATAGCCGCGGTATATACCTTAAGAATAGATCCTCCGACCGAATACACGAGGGAGTTGAGCATCATATCAAAGATACCGTAGAGCACCTGATTACCCCCTACTCGTCTTTGAACGAAGAATCCATGCTTGGTGTTGGTGAACATATTGACGTAGTTTTCGGTATGCCAAACGGTGGGAAGACCGAAAACCTGACTCATAAACTCGTATCTGTCACGGAATGAATTGATAAGTCCAAACAAGAGAACGAAGAGCAAGAGACCGCACGAAAGAGTAAGGATAGTACCAACGAGCACTCTGTACCAGTTGTCCTTGAAGAATTTGCCTACGGCGCTTATTGATTTATTAAAAGCTTTTGAATTATTTTCCATTTCCTTACTGCCTCCTTACATTTCAACGGTAGGTCCGAGATGCTCGAAAAGATAACGCATCAAAAGCGTGATCGGAGCTACGATAAGTGAGAATATTACGCCCATTGCGGCAGCGTCAGGATAATTTGCAAACTGAGCCGTCGTGCCCGAAATACGGATAAATATGTAGTAGCCTATCGTATAGTCCGCAGGAGAAGCCATTTCTCTGTAGAAGGTATACAAGCACGCCTGCGAGGTGAATATTGCGATAATGCCCGTCGTAAGGAAGGTCGTAATGGTCGGATAAATAAGTGGAAGAGTTATCTTCATAAACTCGGTGAACTGTCCTGCTCCGTCTATTTCCGAGGACTCAACGACTGATTTAGGAATACGGCTCATTGCGCTCGTATACATCAAAATACTCGTACCGAAGCCCGTCCACACGTCGTAGAAAAGAACTGTCGGAAAGATCGTATCACTACTTGATAAAAGTCCCGTGACCTCTCCACCGCCAAGAGCCATTACAAGCTCTGGGTATCCCTTGTCTACAAGCTCCTTGAATATGGTAACTATAACTATCTGCGAAAGAATGCTCGGCATAAAAAGAAGCACTCTGAAGGTCTCTGAGAAGATCATTTTCTTATAGATATAATAAGAAAAGAACAAACAGCAGGGAACGCCTATAATAAGATGCGCGGCGTATACCTTAAGAGAATTTCCAAGCGCTATATACAAAACGCCCTTGGGATCAAACAAGGAATTGAAGACGTTTTCAACGTTTTTGAAGCCGTACCAAACGAACTCACCCGTCTTCATATCGTAACGCTGAAAGGCAAGCAGAATAGAGTTGATATTAACTCCAAACCAGAATATCAAAAACTGCACGATAGGTATGGTCATAAAGGCTATATAAAATATAAGAGCGCCTTTATTTCCTACCTGCTTTTCTTTTTTGGTTTTGGGGAGCTTAGAGTGAAGCCAAACCGAAAAATCGTAAATCTTGTCCTTGACGGCGCGCTTTGCCCTTTCAATACCGCGCTGGACCTTACCTTCCTCTTTGAATAAAGCCATAACTACCTCGCTAAAATTATCCTCAGATTATAACTCACGCTCCGCTCAAAGCGGAGCGTGACAAAAAAACGCTTATACTACTACGTTGTACCAGTAATCGTTGTAGATGCTATCCCACTTTGTCTTCAAGGTGTCGTAGCAATCGTTGAAATATCCTATTGCAGTCAAACCGTTCTCCTTCATATTCTGAATGGGAAGCTGATAGGTCGAGCTTGCATTGAATACCCAACCGTCACCCTGTATCTTGTGCGAAAAACTCGTTCCGCTATAGTACAGATAGAAAGGATTGTCTGAGAAAGAGTACACGATATCGGAATTTGAACGAATATCGTACATCGATTTTGCATACGCTGACATCGAATTATACTGATCCGAAGTTAAGGTCATCTTCATAGCACGCGAATAATGCGTGAGCTTCAAGAATTCGTAAAGCTGAGCGTCAGTCGATATATACTGTAAGAATTTCTGTACGAGATCTACCTCGTAGCCCGAGATCTGTCCGTCAGCAAAGCAGGTGTTTGCTCCGCTGAAAATAGTGTTTTTGTGGTTAGTTCTCTTCTCGTAAGTGGGAAGAGGCATGAAGCCGTATTTGTTCTGCTCGAAGCCGTGCTGATCGCCGAACTTCTGAGCGTTAGCATTGAACGTTCCAACCGCCTCAGCCTGCCAATACGTTCCCTCTGCAAGGAAAGCTATAGGATTCTTGCCGTTAAGCTCGTTGGTAATGAAAAGATCCTGAGCTCCAGTGTGGGTAAGAGTACCGCTGAATGAATCGGGGTGATAGTAGCTTGAGTCGGAAACTATTCTTTCTGCAAACTGCAACGCGCGGTACAAGCCCTCTTGCTTTTGAAGAAGATAGGGGTTTTTGTCGTTAATTGTTACGGGAGCTCCGTCGTTATAGGGAGTAACGTTACCGTCCTCGTCTACGTCGATGAGATCATTTGCCGTACCCGAGAATGAAAAGTGCAATCTGAACTGATCAAGACCCTCCTCGTTTACCCAAAGAGCTCTGGGGATCATATTAGCGTAGCTTCTCCATACTCCCGACCAAACAAAAGGATATACCGATCTTATTACCATATAGTCACAAAGCTCGAAGAACTCGTCGTAGGTCACGGGGAGTCCGTCGTCCGGCGTACCCTCCTTGCCGTCAGGACCCTCAGCCTTAGCGCTTGCTCCCTCAAGACCGGTGGTGAATCTCACGTCGGTATCGTCCGAGGAATCGGTATCCTTTGCAAAGTAAAATCCGTAACGCTCAAAAAGATCAATATTGTACTGAATACCCTCGTATGTCTCGAACATAGGCATAGCGTAGTACTTGCCGTTGAACGCCTTGAGATAATCCTGATAATCAGTCTCGATCTTGCCCTCGAGAGTCTTTCCGCTCTCTCCCACGTCAGCCATGTCAGCCTGAAGTATCGAGGTAAGGTCGTACGCATCACCGGACGCAGACAGATCGTACACGTTGACGGAGTTGAAATACAGGTGGTTTTCAATGGTATCCAAGGCAAGCTTAGCAAGTATCTCCGTGCTTGCGTTCTGGTTCCAGTCAATGCTTATCTGAACGCCCTTTTTATCAGGGAAATCGGGGTGGGTGTACTCAGCGTACGCCTCTTCAAAGTCTGCCTTGTAATTGGTAAGCCATTCCGTGCCGTATCCTGCCTCGTAGGCGCTTATCTTGAGCTGAAATTTCGTATCGTCCAATTCCTCTACGATATCAGGACCGCATCCAACGAATACGACCGCAACGCTTGCAAGCATAGCGATAGTAAGAACTACACCAAGTACCTTTTTGAGATTTCTCATAATATTCTCCTTGTAATATGTTTTGCACAGTAGAAGAGCCTGACCTCGTGCAGAAAGTCTCTTCATATACGAGACGGAGCAAGCTCCGCCTCGCACTTAGAATAATCTATATAGATTAAGCGTTAAGTCCTGCAACGTAGTCCTTGAGGAACTGGTTACAATTCGTGGTATCCATACCTGCTACGTTGATCGATCCGTTGATAGAAACGATAGTGATATTAAACTCTCCCGTTCCTCTCAATGCAGTACTGCTTACCGCCTGATTGTTGAAGACGTATACCTGGTTTACGTTACCTTTATTTCTGTTTGCTACGATATAACCGGTCTGCAAATCACCACTAATAGCTCTTGTCGAACGCTCTCTGGTATCCGAACCATAGTATTTGCCCCAAAGAGCAAGACCGAAGTCACCCTTGTCGAATGCCTTGGTTGAGTCAAACATTCTGTTAATGATTACGTTTGAAATATTTCCTCTCGTTTCATTAATGTAGCAGAGACCGTTTGCATCGGTTACTTGGTTATTCGAGTCCGAACTGCTTTTGAATCTTGAAGCCGATGAACGGTAATTCATAACTACGTTGTTGATATTGCCCGAGTTAATTCCAACGAGAGCGCTACCGTAGCTTTCCGCAACTATCGTTCCGTTCTCGGTCTGGAGCTGAACGGGATGAATAACCGTCGTATCTTTATCATTGTAAAGCTTGTAATAATGTCTTATCGAGGTGTCGTTGGACAATGCTATTGAAGTCGCTACACCGAGACCCTTTGTTCCGTTGATGCCGGAATATCCAAGAAGAGCATATATAGACATATCCATGGTGTCACTCGTAGCAGTATATCCATAGTAGTCTACAATAGAGCCGATACCCATATTGTCGAATACTATATTCTCAACGGTACCTTCGTTAACTCCTACGAGGTGCATATAATGTCCGTATGCAACTGAAGAGTATGCTATACCGCTGTTAGGAGAGGACAACACTCCGTAGTTATCAAGCATGAGCCATGCGTTTGATATGGTGTTGCCAGCGCCGTCAAGAGTTCCTCTGAACGATCTAGCCTTGGGGTTGATTCCCATAAACTCAGCCTGCTCGCCGTCTTCGGTGATACCAGCCTTGATTTTCATCTCGTACAACTTGTAGGTCTGACCTTTAGCTGCAGCGAAATCGCTTGCATCATTGGGAACGGTATAATCCGATATTGCCTCTTCAAGGTAATTACCGAGAATCGAGAGCCAAGTCTTAGAATAAGGAGTAGCTGAGCTATGTCCAAAGTACGCTGGGCTTGAAGTTTGAGTCGACACATTATTAATATTGACCGTCATTTCTTGATACGGGATAGCTATGCTATTTCTAATAGATGCAGGAGCAAAGGTAGCTATCGGAAGCATATAACCGTACTTAGGCATGGTATAACCGTCAGCAGCCTTACTCGAAATTCTAGAATAGTTATAAGTATCGTTTGCTCTCTCATAAGCAGCGTAGTCGATATCGTTCATAAGCTCGTAGTATCCGTCAAGGTATACCTGAGCCTCTCCGTAGTATTCGCTACTTGCTACTACGTCACCGTAGAAGGTAACGAGTGAGAGCTCGTCAAGGTCCTTTGCTCCAAAAACGGGAGACTTAACGGTTACGTTAAGCTCGTAGTCGCCGGACTTGATGACTGCCGTTCCGCTCTTCTTGCCGGTTGCGCTGATCATTCCGTCCTCGATAACGAGGTTGGGGTTACCGGTTGCCTTCGTCCAAGCGGTGTCTACTGCGTATTCACCCTTGAGTGAAGAGGTAGCAGTCAAGGTAGGAAGGGTTACAGCCTCAGCCGAATAAGGCGTTCCGCTGAGCGAGGTGTTGGTATAGAGTACGATAGGCTCATTTGATGAAAGCTCGTAGCTGATAGTCTCTGCATAAAGAGTGATATCGCCGTTAACTACCGCGCTGAAATCGTAGGGAGTATAGATCTCGCCTTCCTTGGTGTTCCATACGTCTACGCCCTCGATCTCGGGATCAGCAAAAGCCGTTCCCGTCTTAACGTATTTAACTACGTTTTCGGTCTCGGGCTGAACGAGAGTAACTGCGGAATATCCGATCTGGATTCTGATCTCCTCTGCGCTGAAGTCGTATGCCTCTGCCGACTTATCGTACACGTAAGTCTTGAGTCCGTAGAAGCCGTCGGTAAGTCCGTATACCGCAACGCCGAATTTGCCGTTCAAATTACTCTTTGCGTAGTACTTAAGCTCTGAGGGTTCACCCGACCATTCATCACCATAGGTAGCTACCACGACACCGTATTCCTCGGTGGTTACGTTGATAGCCTCACCAAAAGCGATGGTAGCCTTGCCTGTAAGCTCCTCTCTATCTCCTACGTAATCTCCATAGTATACGTCCGCATTGATAGTAACCGAGGGCGCGCTTGCAAAAGCTATGCCTGCAATACCAACGCAAAGAACGAGCGCAAGGACGAATAAAATAGTAATTGATTTCTTCATCGTTTCCCTCCTTACAACGTCTTACCTGAGGTTACGTTCCAGGACGTTACAGGTGAATCTCCGGAAATATTCGAGAGCTCGTCAAAGTTCATAAAAGCTGCTACGCTTTCCGTTTGTGCCAAACTGATTTCGTTAAGTTCGGGCTTAGTGTAGTATTTCATAAATACCTCCTTGATTTTTTAGTCCAACAAAGAAGCAATAATTTTTATTTTGAAATTCCGCCTCGTGAAGCTTCCTTTCCACGTTTTACAGTTTTTGAATTCTTACTATGTAAGGGCCGATTTTTCAGTTTCGTTTCTTTGACAAAAAGCTTTCTTTTTTTGTCTATTTTCCGATTTTGAGAACATTTATGAGTTTCCTGATTTGATTATACCACCTGCT
>JAZQYC010000271.1:0-3623 GCA_045633285.1 Clostridia bacterium
GAATGCTCAGCGCATTGCAGAGTATCTCGACTCTCACGACAAGGTAGAGTGGGTGAGATATTGCGGACTAAAGAGCGACAAGTACTACGAGCTTGGACAGAAATATCTTCCTAACGGCTCGTGCGGAGTAGTAAGCTTTTCAGTCAAAGGCGGAAGATCAGCCGCTGAGACCGTTATGAAAAATCTTAAGGTAGCAGCTATAGAAACTCACGTAGCAGACGCTCGTACGTGCTGTCTGCACCCTGCGAACGCTACCCACCGTCAGCTTACGGACAAACA
The DNA here is from genome assembly GCA_045633285.1 of Clostridia bacterium. GTDB lineage: Bacteria > Bacillota > Clostridia > Christensenellales > RUG350 > RGIG2224. The sequence goes on from JAZQYC010000271.1 coordinate 280, forward strand.
GCTCGAGGAAGCAGGAATACCTGCAACTCTCGTCAGATACTCTTGCGGAATAGAGAACGTAGAGGATCTTATTGAGGACTTGGAGCAAGCGCTCGCAAAGATCTAAGGAGAAATTATGCCGATAATTATACCAAAGGACATACCTGCATACAAGGCTCTTTTGAACGAAAAGATATTCGTAATGAGCCAGTCCCGTGCAGTAGCTCAGGACATAAGACCTATCGAGATAGCAATAGTCAATCTCATGCCCACCAAGCTTATTACGGAGCAACAGCTCATGAGACTACTTTCGAATACCCCTCTTCAGGTCAAGATTACCCTTATTGCGACGGCTTCTTATAGACCCAAGCATATAGAGGAGAGTCACCTCAATAAGTTTTATAAGAACTTTGAGGAGGTCAAAAACCGCAAATTCGACGGTATGATCATAACGGGCGCGCCCGTTGAGACTCTCGAGTTTGAAGAGGTAGCTTATTGGAAGGAGCTTTGCGAGATAATGGACTTTTCTGAGACCAACGTCACCAGCACGATATTTATTTGCTGGGGCGCTCAGGCAGGGCTTTATTACAGATACGGTATCAAGAAGCATCTTCTTGAGAATAAGCTCTTCGGCGTATGCAAGTGCAAGGCAAAGCGCAACTACGAGATGCTTTTGAAGGGCTTAGACGACGAATTTTATATTCCGATGTCAAGATATACCGCAATAGACGAGCAGGCGGTCAAGGACAACAAGGATCTTTATCTGCTTGCAAGCGGAAAGGAATGCGGTCACGCCATAATCAGAAGCCGTGACGGCAGAAGATTCTATTTCACGGGTCACTCCGAGTACGATAGGGAGACCTTGGAGACGGAGTACAAGAGAGATATAGCAAAGGGAATTGATATGCCTGCGCCCTTTAACTATTACGACGAAAAGGGCAATATCAAGATGAGCTGGCGTAGCACGGCTAATCTGCTCTTTTATAATTGGTTGAACTATTACGTTTATCAGATAACGCCGTACGATATTGAAACGGAAGAGGAATAATGTACGTCAAGAGGCTTTTTCTCCAAAATTTCAGAAATTACACTACTCAAAGCGTAGAGCTTGGCTCTGCGCTTAACGTGTTTTCAGGGAGAAACGCCGTCGGAAAGACTAATCTTTTGGAAGCGATCTACACGCTCGGCATAGGCAAATCGCCACGCACGGTCAAGGAGCGTGAGCTGGTGAGGTTTGACTCAGAGGGCGCTTGGGCAAAGGCGGAGATCGTAAAAAAATACGGCAACCATACCGTCGAGATATATATAGACCGCAAGGACAAAAAAAGGGTAGCTATAGACAAGCTTCCTCTCAAAAAGCTCGGCGAGCTTATGGGTGTTCTTGGCGTGGTATATTTTTCGCCTGACGAGCTTGGCTTAGTCAAGGACGCGCCGAGCGAGAGAAGACGTTTTCTCGATATAGCGCTCTCTCAGCAGAGTAAAGCTTATTTTTATACCCTTGGCAAGTACAATAAGACCGTAATGGCAAGAAACAAGCTCTTAAAGGAGGGTGGCTCAAGCCTTGCAAAAACCCTTGATATTTGGGACGAGCAGGTGGCAAGCCTTGGCTCGTACGTCGTATCGGCAAGACGAAGCTTCGTGGACAAGCTATCGGTGCTTGCAGGAAAGGTGCATAAAAAGGTAAGCCTTGGCGAAGAGCTGAAGCTCTCGTACGAAAGCCCGATCATAGGAAAAGACACGGACGAGATCAGGAGCGAGCTACTCAAAAAGCTTTTAGAAAATAGAGAAAGGGATATATTCCTTGGCTTTACCTCGGTAGGACCGCACCGTGACGATATAGCGATATCGGTTAACGGCTTAGACGTCAAAAAATTCGGCTCTCAGGGTCAGCAAAGAACGGTAGCGCTGTCCTTGAAGCTATCCGAGCTTGAGATATTCAAGGAGGAAATGGGAGAGTATCCCGTCCTTCTTCTTGACGACGTACTGTCCGAGCTTGATAAGGTAAGAAGAGAAAAGCTCTTAGAGGAGGCTAGCAAGGTGCAGACCATACTAACCTGCACCCACTTTGAGCAGGAGCTTCCGGAAAACGCCCGACACTTCACGGTCAAGGACGGAATCGGTAACGACAAGATAGAGAGGATCATATAATAGATTGAAGCCGGAGAGGACTAATGATAGAGACTATTAACGCAACGCTTGCGCCTATGGCTATGCTGTTTTTTTGTATAGCGCTAGGATTCGTGATTGGAAAAACCAAAATACTTCCTGACAATTCAGGAAAGGTCATGGCAAAGCTCGAGAATTGGGTGTTTTGTCCTGCGCTTTCCTTTTATACGATGTCGACTTTTTTGACGCTCGACACCATATCTATTCACGGAACGAATATGCTTTTCGCTTGCCTTACGGTGGGTATCTGCGTGGCTATTGCCATACCTCTTTCCTGTGTGTTCGTCAAGGATAAAAGCTACGAGAGAAACGTCTATAGATACGGCTTGGCGATAGCCAATATCGGATATATGGGAGACCCTATCGTGCAGGCTATGTTCGGCTCGGAGGCGCTTGCGTATTACAAGATGTTCTGCTTGCCGTTCAATATAGTAATATACGTATGGGGAATAACCATTCTCGTACCCAAGGATAAGCAGTCGGGAAATCCCTTTATGAATATAATCAATCCGCCGACGATAGCGCTTTTCGTGGGCGTAATATTTGGTCTCATGGGACTCACGCAGTATATCCCTGCATTTATGTCTCAGGCGATCGTTTCGATGAAAGACTGTATGGGACCCGTAGCAATGCTTCTTGCAGGATTCACTATAGCAAATTACGATTTTCTTGCTATGCTCAAGAAGAAAAAGGTTTATCTTGCAACGGCTGTGAGACTTTTGGCGCTTCCTCTCGTGATAACGGCAGTCGTTTTTGGAGTAAAGGAGCTTGTAAATCTCGTATTCTCTCTGTCTATCGGAAATACCGTGATGTTCTTCGTACTCTTTGCAACGGCGACCCCACTTGGAATGAATACGATAGTATTTCCCGAGGCGTACGGCGGAGACCCCGAAACAGGCGCTTCAATGGCAATGATATCCCATACGCTCTGCATTATCACTATACCCGTGATGTATGCCCTCGCAACGGCAGTATTCGGCTCGTTCGTGATCTGATCAGAATACGAAAAACTCAAAGCTAATAAATATAATTAACCATAGCACGCTTTATCTACGGTGAAGCGTGTTTTTTGTTCGATTTGTCATTCTGGACGTTATTTACTTTTTGTCGCACAAAAAGTAACAAAAAAGCCCAAGGGGTTGCGATATACGCGGTCGGAATCATAGATTCCTTCCCACTTTGGCTAAAAAAAGTCCACA
>JAZQYC010000272.1:0-5256 GCA_045633285.1 Clostridia bacterium
TTTGTACTTTTTGTGTTTTGTTGTCCATTATTCCTCATTCCCTTGCGCGAATTTTTTTAGGTGCGCAATAATGTTATTATTATAACATTAAACCCTCTATATAGCAAACGATTTTTTACACATGCAAAAAACGCGCAGGGAATAAAAACCCTACGCGTTAAGCTTATTTTTAATAAAAATTGCGTTTTTCTTTTATCTTGGACTTAAATTTATTATACGTTTGGTCGATATGCGTACCATTTACGTGATTTGAAGTCCTCGTCCATCTGCGAAAACGGCTCGGGCGCTTCTCTTCCGTCTACGAGCAAAAAGCCCTCTTTTTCAAGCATTGAGCGCACTATAGCCATATCAAAGTCCGAATAGTCCTCCTTGTCTATCACGAGTGATGGTGGATAAACGCTATCCTCGCTATGATATTTAAGCGCGGTATCTACGATTGCGTCAGCTAATTTTTGTTCATTCATTTTTCGCCTCCACGGATAAAACGGTGAGCTTATCCTCCGACCTTTTTATCTTGATCTCCTTATCTGCAAACTCAAAGCCGTATACTCTCTCCCCTTCGTGATACTGCGGTCTCGGATCACGTGAAAGAGCAAGCCTAAGCTCGTTTATCTCCTCTTTGCTAAGCTCTCGCTCTGCTTCCTCTAAAAATTCCACGGCAATAGCGTAGCTCTCCTTTTTTTCTGCAAAACCGCTGTTTGCCCCCTCTACGCTATCAACGTAGGCAAGATAGGGCTTGACGTCGTATACCACCGTGCCGTCCATAAAATCTACACCCGTAACGGTAAGAACGGCCGAGCCATCACGAATCTCAAATTTTTCAAGCTTAACCACGGATAAGCCCAGACCGTTGGGTCTATTGGGTGAACGCGTTGCAAATACGCCTACCCTTTCATTCCCACCAAGCATCGGGGGTCTTACGGTGGGGGAGAATTTTTCCTCTCCCTTTCTTTCAAAGCCCCATATTATCCACAGATGTGTGAATTGCTCGATTCCACGAAACGCCTCGGGAGGAGAAAAACTCTTCTCAAAAATTATCTCTGCCTTGATCGGAGCAAGTCCGCTTTGACGGGGAAGACCGAATTTCGTATTAAAATTGTTTTTTACCCTCGCTATAGGAGCGATCACTCTATCCGTCATACTCTACCCTTACGACCTCGCCCGAGGAAAAAACCTTTTCCGTGCAACCGCATTTTAAAACGAGCCTGTTCTTTTCGTCAATATCAACGGCTACGCCACGAACGGTCTCACCGCCTACGTCTATCGACACCTCTTTTCCAAGAATGGCTGAGCGTGATTTGTACCCTGACTTGTATCTGCCTGATGAATACTCACCGTAGTATTTTTCTACGTTTTTGAGTATTTTCTTTGCAAAAGAAAGTATTTTTGAGTGATCCACACTCTCGCAAAGTGCGCCTGCGATACCTTTTATCTCCTCGGGAAATCCTCCCTTTGGCTCTGATACGTTCACTCCGATACCCACTATCACCCAATCGAACCCGTTTGCGCCGAGCTTTCCCTCGGTAAGTATTCCGCAAACCTTTTTAGAATTCAAAAGGATATCGTTGACCCACTTGATCTTAGGCTCAAGATTAAAAAACTCCTCAATAGCCTCGCAAACTGCAACTGCCGTGAGCGCGGTTATACCCGTTCCCTCAAAGCCCGATACCTCGGGTCTTAAAAGAAAGCTCATATACAGTCCGCCCTCTAAGCTTATAAAGCTTCTGCCCTTAGTGCCCTTGCCTGCTTCTTGCTCCTTTGCTATATAGACGAGCCCCTCGTCTTCGCTCTCTGCCACCTTTTTTAATTCGGTGCTCGTTGAGGAAAGCTCGTCAAATTCTTTTATCTTCCAAACGATACTCTTCACTATCTCTTATTGAATTTTCCGGCTAAGCTCTTTAACATATCGTCAAGGCTTGCCTCTTTTTTAGGAGCTTGAGCTCTTTCTCTTTGAGCCTTTGCTCTGCCCTCTTTTCTTTCTCTGTCCGATTTAGCTACTCCGCCTATTCCAGCAGGATTATCCGAGGTCTTGAGAGAAAGAGATATCTTTTTCTTTACCTGATCAACGCCAAGCACTCTTACCTTGACCTTGTCTCCTACCTTCAATACGTCCGAGGGGTGAGCAACGAAATTGTTGCTGATCTCTGAAATATGAACGAGACCGTCCTGATGAACACCGATGTCCACGAACACTCCGAAGTCTATAACGTTACGTACCGTACCGTCGATTTCCATACCGTCCTTTAAATCCTTGAGATCCATAAGGTCGCTACGAAGAATAGGGGGAGGCAGACTGTCACGGATATCTCTACCCGGCTTTAAAAGCTCCTCAACGATATCAATAAGTGTAGGCTCGCCGATCTTACAAAGCTCTGCGGTCTTTGCTCTTCCGAGCTTATCTATACGAGCCTTGATGTCTCCGATCTTGCCAAGTCGAACGTCCTCCATAGAATATCCCGTCGAGGTCAGAAGCTCTCTTACCGCCTCGTAATCCTCAGGGTGTACGGCGGTGTTGTCAAGAACGTTTTCTCCGCCCGGAACTCTCAAAAATCCTGCGCATTGCTCGTACGCTTTATCTCCAAGCTTCTTGACCTTCAATAGCTCGTCACGGCTTTTAAAGGGTTTTTCCTTTCTGTATTCAACTATATTTTTTGCAATAGATTTTCCTACGCCCGCAACGTACGAAAGCAAGCTCTCAGACGCGGTATTGAGATCAACGCCAACGCTGTTTACGCAATCTTCAACTACTCCGCCAAGCACCTCGTCAAGCCTCTTTTCGGGCATATCGTGCTGATACTGACCAACGCCTATTGATTTGACGTCGATCTTGATAAGCTCGGCAAGGGGATCTTGCAGTCTTCTTGCAATAGACACCGCGCTACGGAGCGAAACGTCAAACTCAGGAAATTCCTCTGCTCCGAGCTTGGACGCGCTATACACCGACGCTCCTGCCTCGTTGACCACGGCGTACGACAGATTAAGCCCCGATTCCTTGATCATATCGGCTACGAATATCTCGGACTCCTTGGAAGCCGTACCGTTACCGATAGAAATAACGCTTACGTTGTGCTTTTTTATAAGCTTCAAGAGCTTTTCCTTTGCTTCCTCCTTTCTCTCCTGAGGAGGAGTGGGATATACAACGGTAGTATCGAGAACGTTACCCGATTCGTCGATAACCGCTATCTTACAGCCCGTACGGTACGCAGGATCTAAGCCAAGGATTCTCTTGGATTTGAGAGGGGGTTGCATAAGATAGGGACGAAGATTGACCTCGAACATCTTGATTGCCTGCTCGCTTGCTCTATCCGTCAGCTCGTTTCTTATCTCCCTTTCGATAGAGGGGAATATAAGACGCTTATAGCTGTCACGGACAGCCTTGTCGATATAATCCTTAAAACTTCCGCCAAGCTTAGTGACCTCGTAAATTCTATCAATAGCGGATTCTACGTCCATCACGAGAGAGACGGATAAGCATTCCTCCTTTTCACCACGGTTTATAGCAAGTATACGGTGAGAAGGAATGGATTTGATTGCCTCGTCCTTGTCTTTGTACATATCGTAGGTCTTGGCGTTTTCTTTTTTCTCGTCAAGCTTGGTAGCGATCTCTCCGCTATCCACGAGAAGAGCACGAAGAGCCTTTCTCAGCTCAGCGTTATCGCTCACTCTTTCTGCTATTATATCAAGCGCTCCCGAGATCGCCTCGTCACGGTCCTTAGCCCCGTTTTCTCCGCCTATTAAGCCGTCGCAAAGCTCAAATAGTCCGCTTTCATCTCCCTCTCCTGCCATTATAAAGTCAGCTACGGGCTCTAATCCCTTTTCGATAGCTACGGTAGCTCTCGTCTTACGCTTTTTGACGTAGGGTCTATAGATATCCTCTACCTCGGTAAGAGTCTGAGCCTTTTCAAGAGCAATAGCGATCTCAGCCGTCCATTTGCCCTGCTCGTCTATGCTCGAGGCTACCTCGGTCTTTCTCTTGTCTAGATTGCGAAGATAATTCAGTCTGTCCGAGAATTCTCTCAGCACCTGATCGTCGCAAGAGCCCGTTTTTTCCTTTCTATAACGAGCTATAAAGGGAATAGTATTTCCCTCGTCTATAAGAGAGATGATGTTTTTTGCATAGTCCTCTCTGATGCCAAATTCCTTTCCAAGCTTAACGTAATATTCCATGACGTCTCTCCTTTATTTATTATTAAGCGTGATATAAAGCACGGCTTGCTCTGCTGCAATAGCGCCGTCTGCGGTTGCAGTCACGATCTGACGAAGAAACTTCGCCCTGCAGTCCCCCGCCGCAAAAACGCCCTCTATATCAGTCTTCATATTTTCATCAGTTATAATATACCCCTTTTCGTCCTTATTGAGATTAAAAATTGCCGTATCCGGGGTCTGACCAACGGCGACGAAAAGACCGCTGACCTCGATTCTTTCCCTCTTTTCGGTCTCTCTATTTTTCAAAATAATTGCCTGAAGCTTGCCCCCATCGCTCTTTTCAAGAGCTTCAACGGTGCAAGGCGTCTTGACTATAGCCTCGCTCTCTTTCATTCTCTCAACGAGCAAGGGGCTTGCTCGAAACTCGTTACGCCTATGGACTATATAGACCTTTTTTGCAAACCTCGTAAGGTACAAAACGTCTCCAACGGCAGTATTTCCACCGCCAACAACTGCTACGTCACGTCCCTTAAAAAAAGCTCCGTCACAGGTAGCGCAATACGATACTCCCGAGCCCACGAGCTCACTCTCTCCCTCTACTCCAAGAGGGGTCTTGGTCGCACCGCTTGCAATGATCAGGCTCTTTGAGCGTATTTGTTTTCCCGATGCAAGAGTAACTGTTTTATTTTTAAGATCAACGCTCTTTATCTCCTCAAAAACGATCTCAGCTCCTGAGTCTCTTGCTTGCTTTTCCATTGCCTGAGCAAGATCAAACCCTCCGACCTTGGAAAGACCGGGGTAGTTCTCTATCTCGTAGGTCTGAGATGCCTGACCGCCCGAAAAAAGCTTCTCTATAATAAGGGTCTTGACCCCTGCTCTTCCTGCGTAAATGCCTGCCGTAAGTCCGGCAGGTCCTGCGCCGATAATAACTACGTCGTACAAGTTTTCCACCTCTTATTCTGAAATTTCGTTATAAAAAAGCCCTCTGCCGATACTCGGCGGAGGGCTTTTGAGTCCACACGTCGCAAAAACTTTCCGCCGTTTAACGCTTGCTGAACTGCGGAGCGCGTCTTGCTTTCTTGAGTCCGTATTTCTTTCTTTCCTTTGCTC
>JAZQYC010000273.1:0-1136 GCA_045633285.1 Clostridia bacterium
ACTTTAACTGCAATAACTCATTTTGTATTCGGATATTTTGCACGCAGAAAATTCTCCAGGCAAATAAAAGAAGAAAAAGCTGTATTATCGCCAAGTTAATAATAGCTTAGAGTATAATCAGTTGGAATTAGGTTTTCAGAAGGTTTGAAAAATAAAAAACACGCTAAGGTCTCTTCTATTAGAGATTTTTAGTTCATAGCAAAAGTATAGCCCACTATACTTCGCAAAAAGCGAAATATGGTGGGCTTTTCTTATCCACAAAAGATTAAGTTTAATAAGATATATTTTTAGCCTTGTGGCTAAAAGTTGTATTGCTTGTTTAAAAGCAGTTATATTTTGGCTTCGCCAAAGTTATATTAAATAAATCCAAAACTTGCCGTCAGGCGAATATAACTGCCGAAAGGCAATATAACTCGTCGATAGACGAATATCACAAATCCGTAAGGATTTATTTAGTTGTCGCTAGTTCCCTACGGGAAGAGCGACTACGTCGTAGCGTGTTTTTCTATTTTGTTCAAATCAGATCTCTCTGTATCTTCCGCCTTTGGGCGCGAAATTGCCTGCTTTTGCGTCTCCCGGAATGATCTGAGGAGCATTATTTCTCCTTCTGATCTTACGAGGCGCAGTCTCTATGTATGCAAAGTATATGGGCTGTTCGGGTGTGAACTTCGGCATTACGGGAGGACGAGCCTTGGACGCGTTCTTCTTCTTGCATACGATAATATCCTTGGGCAGATCGACTATTACGATAGGACGTCTCGTCTTCTTTCTCTCAGTCTTAGCCTCTTCCTTGACGATTATAGGCGTAGCTACTGCTATTACGGGCTCTTCCTCAGCGACTGCAACGATATCCTCTTCCTCTACTGCTTCGACTATAGGCTCTACCAAGATAACAGGCTCAGCCTCTGTCTCTGCTTCAACGATAGGCGTTTCAGTTTCTGCAACGGGATCGGTCTCTTCGTCCATACTCAAAAGATCAGGTTCGTGATCGTATGAAGATGCGTCCTCGCCAAGAATCTCGTTGATGGTTACTACCTCGTCGTCCTCCGTCGCCTCTACGATAGGCTCGTAGGTCTCGTCAACAACAGGCTCGTCAACAACAGTCTCGTCAACAACGGGCTCGACGACAACAGGCT
>JAZQYC010000274.1:0-2166 GCA_045633285.1 Clostridia bacterium
TAAGCTTACCTTGATATCTCTTTCCCTTGCGTAACGCGCAGCAGAGATCGCACAATTGAGGTAATTGCCGTCAAGGTGCAAAACGCTTGCTCCATCTATCGCTGATAGCTTAACGTTATTTGGCTCGTCGGGCACAGTTCCTCTATCAAAAACACAGGTACGGGTGGCGTTTTCTCCTGCAAGCAGTACGTACGAGGTAAAGGAGCTTTTGTCATTGAGTACGGTTACGTTATCCGTTCTTACTCCCCATTTTTTGAAATCGTCGATCAAATACGAGCCTGCGTTGTCTCCGCCAAGCGCACCGATAAACTCAGCGTCTATTCCGAGCCTGCTCATGACAAGCAAAGCGTTGCCAACCGGTCCTCCGCCCGAGAGAAAAACGCTTTCTGCTCTTTGCTTGGTGTCCTCGGTTGGATATCTGTCGCAGTTTATCAGGGTATCGAGAACGCAAGCGCCTAAACCAACTACTCTTTTCATACTCTGTCGTTAGCTCCCAAAAGCTTGATCTTGGATATAGCAAACTGCTTGACTGCCTCGATAGGCTCACGCATAAACAAGTCTACCGCAAATACGCTTCTGTCTACTGCAAACACGCTGTCGAGGAAAGAATAGCAAACGTCCGTACCAAAGTTGATCTTTCTGATACCTGCCTTGATAGCTTCCTTGATCTGATCGTCGGGGATACCGCTTCCGCCGTGAAGAACGAGAGCTGCGTCAACTGCCTCTCCTATCTCCCTTATACGCTCGATAGCGAGCTTCGGAGCTTGCTTATATCTGCCGTGAGCAGTACCAACTGCTATTGCAACCGCCTCAACGCCCGTTTCCTCAACAAATTTCTTTGCCTCTTCTACCGTAGTGTAATCGGTGGGAACTTCCTCAGCAGTCGTTCCGATATGACCGATCTCACCCTCTACTCCGATATTCATTGCACTGAGGATATCTACTGCCTTTTTGGTGTTTGCGATATTTTCTTCCATAGAAAGCTTGGAAAAGTCCAGCATAACGCCCGTAACTCCGTTTTTAACGGCAATAGCGGCTGCCTCGTAGCCTGCGCCGTGATCGAGGTGCAAGCATACGGGTACGGTTGCTTTTTCCGCCGCCTTGAGCATAACGGGAGCAAGATAATCCGCCACACCCGTCGTTGCAAGACGTGAATAAAACTGCATGATCACGGGAGATCTCGTCTCCTCTGCCGCTCTTATTATACCCATAGTGGTTTCCATATTGTATACGTTGAATGCGGGTACAGCGTATCCCTTTTCCTTTGCGTCCCTGAGAATTTCTTTAAAGTTAACTAACATAATTACTCCTTATTTTTCGATACAATCAAACTCAATTCCATCCGTAAATTTGACGAATTCTTTAACGTACTCGGTGTAATCTCCCGGTACTTCGCTCATATGGTGAATATACGGTCCTTCAATAAGCTTACGCTCAAGAGCAGGAAGATCTTTGAACTCCGCCCACATATAAGTACCCCAGGTGTCAGGTCCCTCGCAGGTGTTGAAGGTGTCTGCAAACAGATAATATTTACCTGCGTCAGCCTGAAAACGAGCTATCGTATACAAGCCGTCAGCCATACGGAATGCAGGCTTATTGTTGATGATCGCAGGCTTTTTGTCGCAAGAAGCGTATCTTACGGGGAATGATCCGCAATGCCACAAAAGCTCGGCATTGTCGTTCTCGGGGTGTCTTGAGGTAAACTCTCCCTGAATAACGCTCTCCTTTCCACGGGTAGCAGAAAGCAACAATACGTTGGTTATTGCCATGTGTATATCACCCTCACAGGTAACGTGTATTCCCTTGTCTACGAGAAGACTCATAGCCATACAAGGAGGAACGCCCCAGCCTGATGCAAAGCCCGACCAGCAATCCGTTCCGATTATATTGCAATCGTAGAATTTTGCGATAGCCTCGAAATATTTAGTTACAGCAAGAAGCTTCTTGAGTGTTTCGTCGTTTACTCCCGTGCAATCAAATTTTTCCTTGAGCGCAGGAAGCTCTGCCTCAAGCTCCTCACTCTTTGCCTCGTATATTGCTTTAAGCTCGTTCATAGCCTCTACGAGGTTGATAGAAACGACGTCTACTCCGAATTTCTCGGTAAGCTCAAGCTCGTTATACATAATCGACTTGAACGGCTTAAGCCTTGCGCCTATTTCAAGTATG
>JAZQYC010000275.1:0-2211 GCA_045633285.1 Clostridia bacterium
CTTTTAATAAGCATTTTATTCCGATAAATGCTTGCGTACATTGTGTGCTGGCAAATGCAATATCTATTTATGGCAGAAGAACACCTGATTTTGAGATTAAACACGACTTGTATAGAATCAAGATGGAACGTATTGAAAAGAATGAAAAGAGAGGTACGGTCACTTATCTCGTCAGAAGTATCTACGATATCTATTTAGAGAAATATCTATACGAATATAAACCTAAATCAAAAAAGCAACCGTGACGGTTGCTTTTTGCATTAAGTAATCTAATTTATTACAAAAGCTCTTTGACGTATTCGGGGAATTCGAGGTAGTTATCTACCTTGATAAAATTGAAATCAGAGTTATACACAGATTCGTCGTTTCCGCCAATGCCGTAATCGTCTCCAACGAACACGAGCTCGGAGTGAGCGTAGCCGTTTTCCTCGCACCAACGGTTAAGAGCGTAGTACTTGTTGTAGGGCTTTGGAGCAAGGTCAAAAGAGGACGTTCCGCCTACGAATACGTGATAATCCGGAAAGGCGTTTATGACCTCGTCGTAGATAGCTCTTCTTTTTTTGCGGTCGGAATCAAAGGCGAGCTTTTCCTCAAGCGTAGCCTCAGTTCCAAGCAGGGGAATAGTGATACAGCCCGATGCGTGATATTCGACGTTTTTCCCTTTGTATTCGGTGAAGCCGTATTTTTTGCGGAATTCGTTGGTGAATTTTTCTGTTTCGTCAACGTTGCATTCAACGCTTATGTTGCGGATCAGATCCAGCTCCTTGGTCTTTTCGTTATATACGCCGTACTGCATGCCGTAGTTGGCAACGATATCTATCGGAAGACGATCTATCTGATTGAATATACGCATTGCCATACCTGCGCCTGCCATTATAAGCTTGTATTTTTTGGAAAGGGCAATCAGCATATCCTTGTTTTTCTTAGGCAAAGGCTGTTTGTGCTGAGAGAGCGTGCCGTCAAGATCAAAGGCTATTACCTTAATTTTCGTCTTATCGAAGCTTAGCATCAGAGTATCTTGACTCCCTTTTCCTCACAAAGCTTAACCGTTTCATCGTCCCAAACCGATACCTGTACCTCTCCGACGTGAGCCTTTTCGAGAAGAAGCATCGAAAGACGGGATTGACCTATACCTCCGCCTATCGTGTAGGGGAGCTTGCCCTCAAGAAGCATTTTGTGGAACGAAAACTCGCGTCTATGCTCACAGTCAGCCTTTTTGAGCTGGCTTGAGAGTGATTCGGGGCTTACTCTTATACCCATAGAGGATATTTCAAAGGCAGAGCCCAATATGTCGTTATAAAAAAGCAGATCGCCGTTCAAGCTCCAATCGTCGTAATCGGGCGCTCTGCCGTCGTGTGGCTCGCCCGAGCGCAGTTTGTCACCGATACCGATTATGAATACGGTCTTGTATTCTCTTGCGATGAGATTTTCTCTTTCCTTAGAGCATACGCTTGGATACTTGTCCTCAAGCTCCTGAGAGGTAATAAAGGTAACCTCACGCTTGATAGTATGGGTGAGGGCAGGATAAAGCTCCTTAATTTTATCCGAGGTATCTGCGATAGCGTCTACTATGGATTGAACGGTATTTTTGAGATAATCGACCGTTCTGTCGCTCTTTTCTATAATCTTTTCCCAATCCCATTGATCGACGTAGATAGAATGAGTATTGTCCATCTCCTCGTCACGGCGGATAGCGTTCATATCGGTATATAGTCCCTCGCCTGATCTGAAATGATAACGGTGAAGAGCCAAGCGCTTCCACTTGGCGAGAGAATGAACTACTACTACGTCACGACCCGTTTCCTTGACGTCGAATCTGACCGCTCTTTCCTTACCGCTGAGATCGTCGTTAAGACCTGATTCAGGGGTAACGAAAAGCGGAGCAGTCACGCGCTTGAGGTTGAGATTACGGCTCAGGTTATCCTCAAAGGTGCGCTTGAGTGTTCCGATAGCAGTTTGGGTGTCATAAGTGTCAAGGACGGACTTGTATCCGTCGGGGATAAAGGTCTTCATATTTTTACCTATATACGTTTGATATTTAAATATATTACATTATTGAGCAGGATAAGTCAAGCCCAAAAAGGTCAAAAGGAGAGATAAAAGAAGCTTTTTGATAAAAAAATCAACAAATTCATAAAAAAGCTCAAAAAACAGTTGTAAAAAACTCTACGGTGTGCTAAAATACTGTAGTCGATTATCGACAGGAGGCAA
>JAZQYC010000276.1:0-3258 GCA_045633285.1 Clostridia bacterium
ACGTTTGCAACGTATTAAAGGCAAAAACTCTCTTTGCTACTCACTATCACGAGCTGACTGAGCTTGAGGGAGTACTCGAAAACGTACGCAATTATAGAGTACTTGTTAAGGAACTCAACGACAGAGTTGTATTTTTACACAAAATTGCTCGAGGTGGCGCAAATAAGAGCTTTGGTATTGAAGTTGCCTCTCTTGCAGGCGTACCCGATAATATCGTTAAACGTGCAAAGGGCATTCTCAAGAAACTCGAGGAGAGCGAGACGCTCAAGGATACCAATTCCATAATGATTGATGGACTAGGAAAATCTAAAACCAAGCAATTATCATTCCTTGACGATTCTGACAAATACACCGAGGTAATCAACGTACTTAAGGACACGAGAATTGAAGAATGCTCTCCGCTTGACGCATTCAATATACTTAAAAATCTCATTGAAAAGGTAGATAAAATCAAATAATGCCAAAAATCAATTTACTTGACAGCTCAATATACAATAGAATTGCAGCAGGTGAGGTCGTACAACAGCCGTCTTCCGTCGTTAAAGAATTGATCGAAAACTGTATAGATGCCGGAGCAAACGAAATAACCGTTGAGATCAAAGAGGGCGGAATCAAGGAAATTTCCGTAAAGGATAACGGTTGCGGAATATCAAGCGATGATCTAAAGCGTGCTTTTCTTCCTCACGCAACAAGTAAAGTCAAGGTCATCGAGGATCTAGATTCCGTATCAACTCTTGGATTCAGAGGAGAGGCCTTGTCAAGTATTGCTTCCGTTTCTCACGTTTTTGCAAAATCAAGAACAATTAGCGATGATATCGGATCAAAGATCGAGGTCAGAGGAGGAGATTTTTCTGATATTGAGCCTACGTCTTGTCCTGTCGGCACTGAAATAATAGTAAGAAATATATTTTTCAACACTCCAGCAAGAGCAAAATTTTTACGCAAACCATTCCAAGAAGAAGCTGACGTTACTAGCGTTATGCAAAAAACGGCTTTTTCTAATCCAAACGTATCAATTTGCTATGTTATTGACGACAAAATTTCATTTAGAACGACAGGTGAAGGCTTACTTTCTGCAATATCTTCCGTTTATGGAATAGAGTACGCTAATTCTTGTATAGAGGTCGACTACAAAAAAAATAACGTTTCTATAAAAGGATATATATGTAAGCCAAGCCTCACTAAACCTAACAGAAACTATCAGACTATTATCGTCAATGGTAGATACATCAAGGATATTTCCTATTCCTCAAGCGTAGCGAACGCTTTTGGCGATAGACTTATGAAGAGAACCTTCCCCGTGTTCGTGCTTGATACGATCGTTCCGTTTGATGAGGTTGACGTAAACGTTCATCCTGCAAAAACCGAGGTCAGATTCAAAAGACCCCACGAAATATACGGAATAGCATATAACGCCGTAAAATCATCTCTTCTTTCTCTTGAAAACGCTGAAAATCTTGGTTTAAACGGTCTTTTTGACGAAAAAAAGCCTGAAATTATTGAAAAATCAACTCCTGGTATCACCGCTGAATCTTATACGGTCGATATCTCTTCACATAATATTGCTAAACAAAACAGCGATAAAAACAGCGGACTGCTTAAGACTTTTCTTGGCGACTCGTCAAACAAAAAATCCGATAAGCTTTCTTCTTCATCTGAGATAAACTATAAGCTTATCGAAAGACTTATGCAACGTGATTCAGAGAATAAGGATTCAAATGATCAGAAGATTAAACAAATTGATCAAATAGATCAAAATGATTATAATCTTATTTCTGATACAAACGATAATTATCAGATAATAGGTCAAGTATTTGAATGCTATCTACTCGTCAGAATTAAAAACGATCTTTTATTTATTGATCAACATGCTGCGCACGAGCGTTTGCTTTTTGACGAGCTGACGAAAAAAGCAGATTCATCTGAGATTGCTCTTCAGCCATTACTTTTACCTTACGTTCGTACTTTTTCATCAACTGATTATCAAAGAATCAGCGATATAACCAGCGAATTAGTCTCTCTTGGATTTGAAATTGATGAATTTGGCAAAAATACTATCAAGGTTTCGTGCGTTCCTATGATTTTATCCGAGCTTAATTTTGAAGAATTTTTCGATAGCTTCTTGAGTGAGTACAATAATAGACAAGACTTTTCTTATTCAGAACTATTAAAAGATAAGCTTGCAATGCGAGCTTGTAGATCGGCAATTAAAGCAGGAGATTCTCTATCTGATACGCAAATCAAATCTATATTAAAGCAAATATCAGAAACTAATATGACCCTTCAATGTCCTCACGGCAGACCGATCTGCATCAAATTCAGCAAAAAGGACCTTGAAAAAATGTTCAAGAGGATAGTTTAATGAAAGAGTCAATTCTGATTATTTGTGGCGCAACTGCTACGGGAAAAAGCGAGCTTGGCGTTTTTGCCGCTAAAAATTATAACGGCGAAATAGTATCAGCCGACTCCATGCAAATATATAAGGATATGGATATCGGAACAGCCAAGGTAAGCGTCTCCGAAATGGACGGTATTCCTCATTATATGATAGATATCGTTGACCCCCGAGATAGCTTCAGCGTTGCAGAATATCAAGAAAAAGCAGAGCAATATATCTCCGATATCTCTGATCGCAAAAAGAACGCCATAATAGTTGGTGGCACGGGACTTTATATAAACTCCTTACTCTACGATTATAGCTTTGGAAACCAAAGAAATGATGAGATCAGACAAAAATATAGGGATCTTGCCGAGCAAAACGGCAACGAATATTTGCACTATCTACTAAAAAAAGTCAATCCCGAAGCAGGAAACCGTCTGCATCCAAACGATACGGTAAGAGTCATCAGAGCACTTGAGCTTGCTGAAATTGGAGCAACTCCGTCAGACGATATTAAATCTCCTGTACGAAATTACAAAGCAATCGCAATCGAGCCAGAGCGAGACGTTTTATACCAAAAAATCAATAAGCGCGTCGATATTATGTTTAAGCAAGGGCTTGTAGACGAGGTGAATTCACTTATAAAAAATGGTGTTGATTTCAATTGTCAAAGCATGAAAGCTATTGGATATAAGGAATTCAAGCAATATTTTGACGGTTTAGCATCTCTTGATTCCGTCAAAGAAAAAATAAAACAAAATTCAAGAAATTACGCAAAAAGACAATTCACTTGGTTCAGAAAATTACCTGGAATTATATGGTGCAAAGACCACAACGACGCAAAAAAACACATCGAGGAATACTATGAAAATTAACGA
>JAZQYC010000277.1:0-6087 GCA_045633285.1 Clostridia bacterium
ATTTTAAGAGTGTTTCTATAGTTCATAAAAAGCCTCATTTTAAACTACTATATAGTTTATCAAAATAAGGCTTTTTAGTCAATTATTTGATCAAAATATCGCTTAAATGTGTCTTATTCGTAGCCTAATTGGCTCACTCCGACCGAAAGCATTTGAGAAACGAGATTTCCGTTGATCGCGTAAAATATTGTTTTGCCGTATCGTCTCGATTTTACGAGATTCAGATCCTTAAGATATTTAAGCTGATGACTGATCGTAGTTTGATTTACACCAAGAATTTCAGCAATGTCCCCCACGCACAGCTCGCTGATCGATAGCGCCGATAGTACCTTGAGTCTCGTCTGATCTGCAAACGCCCCAAATAAATTGCTAATGCCGTCAAGATCGTCTTCTTCGGGAATGTAGTATCTTATAATGCTCTTTGTTCTTGTATCAATCATTTTTTACCCCATTTTCTTTTATTTTATCATAAAAAAAATGCGATAAAACCGTAACATAAACGGTTATTGTCGCATAATGTAAAGAGCAAGGAGGTAGAAATGTTAAATCCTACTATTTATATACTCATAATTTTGTTGTTGCTCGTAACGACGAGCGGTTCAAGCTTTAGCGGTGGCGCGCTAATACTTCTAATGCTTGGAACTCTGTTGCTTCTTGGTGACAATGGATGTGATTGCGGATGCTCTAACGCCTGAAAATTCGACCAGATAGTCCCTGCATATATCTATACATATAAAGCATTAAGTAATCGTAAAGCACGACAAGAACGCTTACTATTATGACGAAAACGAAATAGGAAACGTTTTCAACGCCAAACTTAGATAAATCTATCTGAATAAAGCTCGTGAATACGATATAAAACAGATAAAAAACGAGATTTGCCCATACGATCTTAATAGGATATGCAATTAGCGGAGAGAGCTTTTTTTCAAAGGCAAATACGGTGAATATCGTATACGCTCCGCTGAACGTTATATAGACCAAGCAATCAGGTATTCCTACTATAAAAAGTGAAAGCAGGCTAACTGCAACGTAGGTCAAAACGCCCTCTTTATACATCTTTGCAGTTAAAGGGAGCATCATTGCGCAAGAAGCAAGCACGTAAAAGGTCAGCGTAATCATTCCGATATACTTTGCGCAGATAAGACATATGAGCTGCAAAGCGCCAAATACGGCACATACTGCTATATTGTAAGAAGAATTCTTCATATTAGCAACAAGAAATGAAATCTCCGCCCATCATTTCACAACAGCAATCTAAGGCGCAAAGCGTGGAGCAAATATCACACGTTCCACCGTCGGCAGGTCTTCCTCCTGCTGAATATGAGCGTCCGTAGCCGTTGTTGTCGTAATTAGGCTGAGTGTATGCTCCCTGCCCCTGTTGATAGGTATTATTCGTGTTGGGTCTTGGACCTTCAAAGTTAACCCTGAGTTTTTCGTACGACGATCTATATTTTTGATTGGTGGGATCCATTTCAACGGCTTTTTTGAGCTGATTATAGCTCTCTGATACCCAACCCTTTTTATAATAGATAACGGACTGCAAGAAATGCCATTCCGCATCACGATTGGTCACGGAATCAAGCATTGCCTGAGCGTCGTTATAAGCTTTTTCACGAATCTTTGCCTCGATCTCCTCGTAGGTTACCTTGCCGTTTGTAACGGTAGTTCTAGTTGCAAGAATCTCGTTCGCATCAGAATACGCCTGATCGATCTCGGATATTTTGCGTGCGGCATTTTCTCCAGCCTCGCCCTCCAAGAATCTATCGTCCTCGTATTTTGCACGAAGAGCGCGATACGCCTCGTATAATTCGTTCTGATTAACGGTGTTTTCGTCAACACCAAATATTATAAACGGGTTTTTTGACATTTTTGTTCCCTCCTGAGTACTCTGTCCGTCTGCATTTCAAGTCCATAGTAAAACGTATTCGATAATACGCCCTCTTGAATAGGCATTGGAAGCTTGTCGTAATTTTCTTTTAATAAAGCTATAAGATTTTTCATTATGATATTGACGTAATCCCTGTTTTTTTCAAGGAATGATTCAATATCTGAAAAACCGAGAGCTGATATCCAAGGATTGTAACGATTATTCTCGTGATCCTTTTCAATATCGTCGAGCGCATCAATAAGATACACCCATTTTCCTAGACAATACGCGACTGATTTGACTTCTTCTTTGTCCGATTTTGTAAGATATACAACGATATCCGCTAAAAGCGTAGCAAATGCATCTGACACCTCGTCTATAGACGAGCAATTATTTTTTTCAAGTTCGTTCAGCCTTTTGTATTCCCTTTCTATGATAGTATTCGCTTCTTTGTGGCGCTTTAACGCCTTTTTGAAGCTTTTTTTGACAAATAAACGCGCAGTTTTGCTACGAAAGACCTTGTCGCTATCAACGATATTATCCTGCAATTTATGATAAGTCAGGAGTGTATTGACGTCTGCAACTGCAAGAGAAAGCTCGTCAAGCTTGATCATCTCCCTTTTTCTGAATGGGTGCAGAATGCAACGCTGAGGCGTATACTCGACAGGCTTATTACAAACGTTGTGAACGAAAACGTTGAGAATAGTCATATCGTAGTTAGTCGCAAAACGCATCAAGCAACCGCTCTGCTTTCCAATAGCCTTGCATAGACCGCAATAAAACGCTCGAAAAGCATAGAAGTCCTTTATGAACATATTGGGCTTATCTGGAATAACGTATCCGAACATTTTATCCTCTTGGAACAAAGCCTATCTTTCTGTAAACCTTAGATAAAGTTTTTCTTGCAAGGTACGATGCTTTTTCTGCACCGTCTTTGGTGATAGCCGTAAGATAATCCTTGTTTTTAAGTAGATCGGTATATTTTTCACGTATAGGTCTAAGCTTTTCAACGACTGCCTCTCCTACTCTAAGCTTAAAGTCACCATATCCTATTCCGTCAAATTCTTCTACGCATTTGTCGATAGATTTGTCGGTCATTGCAGAGTATATAGTCAAAAGATTGCTAATACCGGGCTTTTCAGGTGATACGATAATCTTATTATCGCTGTCGGTTACCGCTCTTTTGAACTTTCTCATGATAGCGTCAGGATCGTCGATTACTGATACCGTTGCATTTTCGTTAGGGTCGGATTTACTCATTTTTGCGGTAGGCTCTTGAAGACTGTAAACCTTAGCTCCACTCGTTGCTATATAGGGCTCGGGAACGACGAAGGTATCACCGTATCTGCCGTTGAAGCGAATAGCAATATCACGAGCAAGTTCTACGTGCTGTTTTTGATCGATTCCAACGGGAACGAGCGCAGTATTATAGAGAAGAATATCTGATGCCATAAGAACGGGATAGTCCATAAGACCCATATTGATATTATCTTCGTGTTTTCTGCTTTTGTCCTTGAATTGAGTCATTCTCGAAAGCTCACCGATCGAGGAATTGCAATTAAGTACCCAAGTAAGTTCAGCGTGCTCGTGAACGTGCGATTGATAGAACATTATGCTCTTTTCAGGATCGATTCCACATGCAAGATACTGTGCCATAAATGAAATCGAACGGTTTCTCAGCTCTGCCGGTACTTGTCTGACTGTGATTGCGTGCATATCAACTACGCAAAAGATACAATTGTGCTCGTCTTGAAGCTTGAGCCAATTGCCTATTGCGCCTATATAGTTACCAATAGTAAGCGAACCGCTTGGTTGAATACCGCTAAAAATAATCTTCTTCTCGTCCATAAGTCCTCCTAAAGTCTGATAACTCTATCACAATCTGTTAAAGCAGACGAATGATGAGTAACCATTATAACAGTATAATCTTGTTTCTTCAAATTGTCTAAAATCGTCTTTTCCGTAGCCTCGTCAAGAGCGCTCGTAGCCTCGTCAAGAAGGAGTATTCTTTTTCCCATTATTAAAGCTCTTGCAATAGACAATCTTTGAACTTGACCCTCTGAAAGTCCAACACCCTTTTCGCCGATACGCTCGTCAAGTCCATTCGCCAGAGAATCAATTACCTCATTTAAACAACAAATATCAAGGGCGTTTTTAATAACATTTTCTTCAATATTCGTATTAAAAAAGCACAAATTTTCTCTGATCGTTCCTGATAATATCATGTTTCCCTGAGGAACGTAGGAAAAAAGAGATCTTGAATCCATTTCACCCTCTTTTCCAACGACCTTTATGCTACCTTTGGTCGGGATCAAAAGACCAATTATGAGCTTGAGCAGGGTTGATTTGCCAATACCCGAGTGACCTGCAATTCCAACGAACTCACCTTTTTTTATAGATAAATTCAAATTGCTTATCACAGGAGTCGTGTCGTATGCAAACGAAAGATCATTAGCCTCAATCGATACGAACTCTTCGTAATCGTCGTATTTGTTGAGAGTATTCTTTTCGTCGGGAAGAGAGAAAAATTCACGCAATCTCTCAGCTGATGCAAGCATTCTATAGTAATTGTTTATTATTCCCGACAAGGAGCGGAACGGAGATTGGAACTGCACCACAAGCTGTAAAATAGCCGTGAGATTTCCAACCATTATAGCTCCCGTTGATACTCTGTACGTACCCCAGATCAAAGCAAAATAATACAAAAGTGATACCGATAAAAACATCAGAACGTTAGCAATAATGCTAAAAACGTTCAGCTTCATACGAATTTTGTAGCCCTTTTGCTGAATTCTTGAGTAATAATCATAGATAGGCTGTTCGTTACGGAAAGCTCTGATCACCGTCATATTCTGAACGGATTCAGAGAAAAACGATCTGTTTTCGCTTTCGATCTCCTGCGCTCTTTTGTGGAAGATCTTAATTTTTTTACCGTACGCTCTGCTTGCAATAAGTGTAATGGGAGCAATAAGTATGAGAACGAGTGCAAGTTGCCAATCAAGAATCAGCATTACGATAAGTGCTGTAATTATCTTGATCAAAATACCCGAAAACGCAGGTAGTATACTTGAATATCCGTTACATACGGTCGATACGTCCGTCGTTGCTCTTGCAAGAACGTCACCCGAGTGATATCTTTGCACCTTATCGTAATCCTTTTTCATTACGGTTTGGAGCATAGATCTGCGAAGTGTGATGTCAGATTGTATAGTTAATTTATTAGAAAAATAAACCTCAGTCACCTGTATAACGAGTGTCAATACGATAAATACGCCGTAGGATATGATATACTGAACAATATCTCCGTTTGATACGGCGCTGTTGACAAGTCCCATCGTAATAAGCGCTGACAAGGTCGTAATAGTGGCGTTTATAATTGAGAGCAACGTCAAAACGACAAGAGTGCGCTTGCTCTTGCCCATTGACGAAAATATCCATTTTAATGTGGATGAATTTTTGCTCATTATGCCCTACCCGTTATTTTGAATAAAAATTTAAGCAGTCTTCTGCGGTTTTTGATAGATAAGCACCACACGAATGAGTACAATCTATGCCATAGTCCTTTGGCGCTACGAGATTTGCCTTTGCGAACGAATTTCGTAACTACGCCCTTGAACTGATCAGATCTTAAAGGTCCTTCAATCTCCGTCTGATTGTCTCCGATGCAGTATATATCTTTTCCTTTTACCTTAATAATGCGATGAAGAATATACCTACCGTCATCTCTTTTATAAAATGCGATCTGCTTTTTCTTAAGCTTTTTGGGTGCAACGAGGGTTACAAGATCTCGTTCATTGGTAAAAAGCGGAAACATGCTATTACCTGTGACGATAATCTCAACGCTTTCTCCGCTTGATAGCCTTTCTTCAATTAAAGGACCTAAAAATTCTAACGAAACCTTGACCTTTTTGTTGTCCATTAGTCTATAAGATTGCTTTCCTTGAATTTAACGATTATCTCCTTAACGTCCTCGGAAATTACCTCTCTTGGAGCGTCGTATTCAGCGCAAACCTTATCTACGATCTCCTCTTCCGTGACCTCGGACTGTAAGCAGTTCCAGATAAAGAGCGCCGTTTCATTAAGTGTTATCACGGACGACAAGCTCATATCTCCGCCAACGGGAACGATAATATCAATTCCGCCAATGTTGCGGATCTCGTAATTATTTTTTGCTTTCATTGATCTCCTCCAAATAGAGTTTGACGGTAACAACCGTC